>CAZQEF010000194.1:0-3978 GCA_964592325.1 uncultured Treponema sp.
TACATGACGAAAGAGAACCGGCAGAGCCATGTTTGCATCCCCGGAGAAGAATGCAGCAAGTGCAGGGGCTACCCCGGCGTACAGTACTCTGTACGGATTCCCTTTCCCGCATGCCAGCCGGATAATGGCCGGAAACAATGCAAGTGCGGTAAATAAAAGCATAAAGAGAAGCAGGAAAATAAAGTCGGTAAAGGCCCGAGACGAAATCATTTCCCGGAATTGAACAATCCAGTTGACGGAAAGAGCAATCATACCGATCGCAACAACATCAACAAAGAACGTCATGATTGAATAAGAGACGCGGGAAAGTGAATCGAACAGAGTCAGGGTTGCTTTGGCACTGGTTTTGTCCACCGCACAAGCAGCGCCTACAAACCCGCCAAGAATACATAGCGGAAGAATGAAAAGGCCATTGGTGAGCGCTTCAAATGCGCTTGACGGAAAGAGCTGCAATACAGACTCCTGGACACCGACGGAAACCGTTTCGCTTGAACCTTCAACAAAGATGGGTATCCTGGACGGATTTCTGATAAGAACTGAAATTAATCCGGTGACGGCAAGCGCAATTGCGGTTATAATGATAATTCCGCCGGTTATTGCTCCAAGACGCATGAGAGTTCTGTTCTCGCGTAATTCAAAGACGGCAAGAGTGAAGCTGAAAAACAGAAACGGGTACAGGGAGTATCGTCCGAACTGTATGACCAGATCTGACAGATAGTCGGTAATTGATGCAAATGAGGTATTCTGATGCGGTGCCACAAGAGCGAATGCGAGTCCAATCAGGACTCCGGCAATGTATTTGATCCAGATTTTCATGAAGTAGAGGATACCGGAACCCTTCTCCCCCGTCAATCGGAGAAGTTATGACGAATTTCTTTTTTTTGATCAACATATGCATTGTTCTCTGCATCCTTTCCGTCCTTCTCGTGCAGAATTTGATCCAGCGGGACCGGTCTTCGATTCATAACCGCTTCGCTGCGCTTTGTTTTCTTGTTATTTTGACAAGCCTGTTGTTCGCCTATATTCTTTTTTATCCTCCTGTGTCGGCCAATCGGATTATTATTGAAAGCATTTTTGCATCTGTTTGTTGGGGTACCGCACTCATGTATCTCTCGTTTCTGGTTGATTTGACTGCTGTTCGTCGTTCCCGATTTTTCCCCTTGTCAATCCTCGCTCTCATACCGCTGTCACTGTTGTCTGTGTATGTACCCCGTCCTGCAGGACTTGCAGTACTTGCTACTATCGGTGTGGGGCTCGTTGTTTTTTTCTCCATGCGCTTTCTGGTTTTCTGGCTTCATGCCGCAACTGATGACCGGGCAAAACGTGACGGAGAATGGATGCTTATTGTGTTCATTTTTTTCTCGTTTGGAACCGTCGTCGCTTTTTTTCATACGTCCTCAGGGTTCTTCTGGGTGCTTGCCTTTTGGCTTATCATAATTCATTTAGCAGTCAATCATCTGGGAATTTTCAGGAATCTGACCAATACGGAAAACAAACTGATACTGGATAATGTGTTTGATATTGTAATTATCCTTGATGCGAGAGGTATTATCGTTCGCATGAATCGTCGTGGATATCATATTACAAATTTCGGATCCACAACCCTTATCGGGAATGGTATTGAGACGCTGGTTATCCATCCGGAACTTGATTCCCAAACAAGAAAGGAATGGCTTACCAATCATGCCTGGCTTGATACTGGCGGCCAGAACAGGAGAAGTCCTTCAATTGATGCGACCCTTGCGACCAGAAGCGGAGAAGAAATCCCGGTGGATTTGAGGGTCGTTTGCCTTGTAGATCTTTCACAGGAAGTAACCGGATATATCGTATCGGCAACCGATCTCCGAATTACCCAGCAGCTCATAAAGGAGATTTCCGACCGGGAATTCGCCGCACGGGATCTTGCTTTATCCGAAAGCAAGTTTTCACGGATGTTTGTATTCAATCCTACCGGAATTCTCATCCTGGACATGGATACGCTGAAAATAACCGATGTAAATCCGGCGATGGAAGATATTCTTGAAGCCGAAGGGGAAAAACTCGTCGGAACTTCAATTCGGGAAACGTCTCTGGATTTTTCTGCAATGTCTGATGAGACTTTTGCAGAACAGATAAAACAAGAAGGAAGCATCCCCGAGTTCTCAGCACAGATCTGCTTTGAAAATAACCGTGTCAAACGATGCAGGATATCAGCAGTTGCTTTTGAAGTGAATAATGCCTGCAGAATCATTCTTTCTGCCTCGGATGTATCGACTGAAGAAGAAATGCGCGAGGCTCTCATGCGCCGGCAGAAGGTTGAGACAGTTGGTATTCTGGCAGGGGGAATTGCACATGATTTTAATAATATACTCGCTGTTATTTTAGGTCATATTGGTCTGGCCAAAATGCGTATTACCGACAAACAGGTCCGGGATCCCATTGAACGGGCAGAGCGGGCCTGTCTGCGTGCCCGTGAAATTACCGGCCAGCTTCTGGCTTTTTCCCGGGGCGGATCTCCCGTAATGACCGTCAATGATACCCGGGAACTTGTCACCGAGTTTTCCATGCTCGGAGTAGAAGGCTCCTCGGTATCATGTTTATACACATTTGACAGTGAACTTGTTCCGTTGTATGTGGACCGCATTCAAACCGGACAGGTTATTGTCAATCTGGTAAAGAATGCCGCCCAGGCCATGGAGAATAACGGTTTTATCGACATTACCTGTACAACCAGGGATTACCGAAGTCGATCCTCCCGTGCGCGACCGGCTGGTCTTGATTCAAACCCGGTAAAGCGGGGAATATATGTTGAGATCAAAATCCACGACCGGGGTTGCGGTATACCCGAGGCAGTAAGAAACAAGATTTTCGATCCCTTTTTTTCCACAAAACAAACAGGTAGCGGACTTGGGCTTTCAATTGTATATTCAGTTGTTCAAAACCACGGCGGTGCCCTTGATGTTGAATCGGAGACAGGCCGGGGAACTACTTTCACTCTTTTATTGCCGGCAAGTGAATCATGTCCACTTCCATCCGCTCAGGAAAAGAAAGACAGTCCGGATAGCGTATATCATTTGCTGGTGATGGATGACGATGAACAAGTGATTACAACTGCATCATCATTGTTGTCGTCGTTTGGATACAAAGTAGATGTTGCTTCCAGTGGAGAGGAAGCACTTGAAAAATATGGATTGGCCCAGCAATCCGGAAATTCATATCATGCTGTCATTCTTGATCTTGTTGTTCCCGGGGGCATGTCCGGAAGAGAATGTGCAGCTGCAATACTGACCATTGATCCCGAGGCAGTGCTTGTTGTTTCTTCCGGATATTCCGATGATCCGGTGTTGGCTCGCTGGCGTGAATACGGGTTCAGAGGGATGTTAAAGAAACCTTACACTGTTGATGAAATGCGAAGAGTCTTATTGAATGTACTTGTTAACTGAGTTAAAGTACCGGTATACTTGATTTCATGAGTGAACGCATCCTTGTTTGTGATAACAGTATTCCTTTTGCCGGAGCGGTTGCCGGTGAACTCCGGCAACGAAATGCTTCGGTGGTATTAGCTTGCAGAAAAGAGAACAAGCCAACAACGGGAATTGATCATCCTGTACCAGCCGGGGCACCGGTTCTCAGCGAAATTTTCTGGTCATGTAGCTCCCCTCTCTCTGCAAAAACATTCCTGCTGGAAGCAAGAAATATTCTTGGTGGATTGGACAGTGCTCTTTTCGTTTTTGACGCACAGGCTTTTTTGTCATCTGTTGTTTCCGGAAAGGATTCAATATCTTTACTTCTTGATGAGTACATTGATGCATATGTTTTTCTTGTTCGGGAGATATCGTCTTATTTCCTCGGGAAGAAGAAGGGCAGGATTTTTTTTGTTGTAAAAAACTTCCCTCAAAACTCCAGACTCCCTGGATCGCCGGAGACTGCATTTTCTCTGGCTGAGGCTGCATTTATACGCCTCGCAGAAGAAACTTCAGTTTTTTTTAGTTCAATTGC
>CAZQEF010000195.1:0-3970 GCA_964592325.1 uncultured Treponema sp.
TCTCGGAAAAGGAGCTTCGGGGGCGGCAGTACAGTGCATGAATATCCGTCTCGGAGTCGACGAAAAAACCGGGCTCACCTGGTAACACCGAAAAGGAGGCGTCATGAAGTTTTTTATCATTTCGGATCTGCACGGTTCGGCCCCCGTCTTTAGTCGCGCGGCGGAAGCGTTTGAACGGGAAAAAGCCGACTGCCTCGTCCTTTGCGGCGATTACCTCAACCACGGACCCCGCAATCCCGTTCCGGACGGATACGATCCGCAGGCGCTCGCTGAACAGATAAACCGGTACGCGGACCGGATACTCGGCGTCCGCGGTAATTGCGACAGCGAAATAGACCAGATGCTGCTTTCGTTTCCCTGCCTCGGCGATTATCTCGTATTTTTCACTGCAGGCCGACGCTGTCTGGTAACACACGGACACCTGTACACCGAAACCGACCATCCGCCGCTCTCTGACGGGGATGTGTTCATATCGGGACACACACACATTCCGGTGTTGAAGAAAGAGAAGGGAATCTTTGTGGTAAATCCGGGATCGCTGACTCTTCCCAAATCGAAACTCGGCGGCGGTTACGCGCTCATAACCGACAAAGGAATCGCGGTAAAATCAATCGACGGAACGGACATCCATCCTCCCGTCAGTTTTTCCTGACGGCAAACTTCTTCCTGAGCAGCTTTACAAGATCCTTGGTCCGCGGGTCATGATGATCTTCCAGATCAAGGTCTTCAAACGCATCCGGACGCTCACGATCCAGCCAGTCCCAAAGCCGGTGAGACACTTCAAGCAGGGTATCTTTCGACTGCGCAATCTTTACCATCGCAAGCATTTCCTCGTCGGTAAACATCTTCCATCTGCCGCCGTTGATGATATGGTACGTTGCTCCACTCGGAGAGCGGTCAATACGGAAATCAGCAGAAGGAATTCGTGGCGCTGCCGCAGATTTTTTTCCGGCTCCTTTTTTCCCGTTCCGGCTGGCGGCGGCAAGCTCTTCCTCAAGACGCGTCACATTCATGTTATGGAGATGTACCCGTGCCTGTTCGACAAGAAAGGCAAGGCCTTCCTCATCAAGATCCTTGATCATTGAACGAAGTTCACCCGCGAGTATGTCATGCGCCGATTTTGTTGATGCTGCTTTCTTTTTTGCCATTGCATCCTCACTTTTTTGCGGGAACAAGCGTCGCGCTTATATCCAGCTCGTCCTGGAACCACTCAATCTTGAGTGAAAATATTTCCGGCACATACCCTGGTGCCCATGCCCGTATCTTCCATACCGCACCGCTGGTAAGAACATCCGGTTCAAGGGTATCCATGGGCACCCAGTCTCGTTTGTACAGGACACTGAATACCGCATCCTGGATAATTTTTCCGGAGGCTGAGTCAAGTGCGTGCGTACGTAAACGAATACTCCGCTGAACAACACGGCCAAAATCAATATGAACCTGCTTTTCTTCGTTATCCACCAGCAGAGAACGCCACCAGATGCGAGGCCCCATGGTAATCTTTACGCGATAGGCACCGCTTCTCAACCAGACAGGCCGTGCCGCCAGAGGCCGGACGGCATCCCTGCCCGAAGTGGTAACATCTCCGTCAATCAAACGGACCAGCAACGGGCGCTCATCAACAAAATTCAGGAGCCGCTCTGTATTCGGAACCTCGGGAATGGCATCGGCGTCATTCAGGAAGAAGAACGCGCGAAATACCTGATCTGCAGAAGCCGGAACTGATTTTGGCAAATCCATGGTAACGGTAACCGGGCTGTACCAGGATCTGAGTAAAAATCGGTGAACAAGCCCCTGTTTCCAGGCAAAAAGTCCAACACTGATCAGAATGAATGCCCCCAGTACGGCTGACGCAATCTTGAGCATAAGCCGGTTTTTCGGCAGGAACGGTGGTTCTGCAACCTGGTCAGTCAGCATGTTTTTGACCATAACGGTCCGGATCTGGTGGGTGTTATACCGGGACAGGTAGCGCTTGAGAATCCTGATGACAGGAGCCATGTCCTGGAAGCGATTTTTCGGATTGGGCCGAATCATCTTGCGCAAGAGGCGGGACACAATCGGCGGGAGTCCGGGGGCCAGCCGTGAGGCAGAAGCATATTTTCCCCGCTGAATGGAAGCAAGCGTTTCGGGAGAAAAGGCGCCGGGGAAGGGTTTCGCGCCTGTCACCATTTCGTACAGCATGATACCCATCGCATACACATCCGCCCGCTTGTCCACCGTGCTGCTGTCGGAGAACTGTTCCGGCGGCATGTATGATGGAGTTCCAAGCGTCATCCCGGAGGAGGTAAGATCAGACGATTCGGCGTCTTCTCCACCAGACGCAATGCCGAAATCTGCAAGCTTTATCTCCCCACGCCGTGAAATGAGAATGTTCCCCGGTTTTATATCCCGGTGAACAATACCCCGATCATGAGCATACTTGAGGGCAAGACAGGCATCGTAGAAAATGAGCAGGGCCATCTCGCCGGAAAAACGCGTTTTTCGCTTGAGCAGCTTGTCCAGCGACAGCCCGTCCACAAATTCGAGAACGATGTAATGGGCCGCACCTTCCTTGAAGTAATCATAAAAGTGCACAATATGCGGGTTATTCAGGTCAAGAAGAATCTGTGCTTCACGCTTGAAACGTTCGGTGATGGCAGCGTTTCCCCGGATCGTCAGTTTCTTTATGATGACATGGCGTTTCAACGTCGGGTGCAGCGCCTTGTAAACGGCACCCATACCGCCGCGTGCTACAAGCGAGATTATCTTATACTTTCCGATTTTGTCCGGTAATGTGCTCATGGGTTAACACTCCTCATGTCTGTTTCAAAATCAAACGTCCGGTCAGGAGGCACACAGGCTATCTGCCCGGACGAGGGATCATGTATCTGTACATAGCGATTCGATGCCCGCAGAGAATAAGAATCAACGACCGGCCGGTGTCCGCCAAAATAGAGCGCATCAGGCACATCGGGCAGATACGCATCAAGCATGCCTTCTACAGTACCTTCTTCAGAATCACCGTTCCCGGTCCAGGTAAAATCCTCAACCGTTTGCGGATCAAAACGGGCATTAATAACCGATGATGCATCGTGAAAAGAACGCGGCTCGGCATGAGAAACCATGAATCGCTCTCCGACACCGCAAAGCGGGAGAAAATCCTCGAAACGGGCATACCGGTTGGTAAACGCGCTTCCGAACCGGTGGACGAAAAACTGATAAAACATCTCGCCTTCGTCCGCGTATTTTCTGAACGGATGATTCCCGTTCCTGTCGGTGTTCAGAATATTCTCGTGGTTTCCCTTGAGAAAGAAAAAATTCTCCGGGAAAGAAACAATGCATTCCAAAACCATTTCCATAAGCCCCATACTGTCGGCAATTTCCGCGGTCAGGGCAGAGCCGTCCAGATTGCCGGTACGGAATTCCTCGAAAGCGGTAAGCCAGCGGAACCGGCACCGCTGTTCCGAATGAAATGCATCGCCCACACAAACAACCCTGACTGTTCCTTCTTCAAGGCTTTCCAGTACGCTTGAATCACCTGAAAAACGATACTGCAGCATATCGAAAAAGAAATCCCGGCGGGCATGGAGATCAGGAACAAGGATCGTGGGGAGATCTCCGGAAAAACACAACAAGCCGCCGGCTTCATCAGCCTCATTACGGGGGCGAAGAACCGGATCAGTCAGATCCATCGCTTTCACGGCTGCCTCAACAAGCATGCCGAACCCGTCCGTATCGGGAAGGCTATCCCGCGAACGGATGGCTTCAAGGCGTATACCGGTTACACCCATGAGAATACCCGGTCAGGAAAGCACGAGATTCGATTTGCCGATACTGATGGTGTCGTTGTGACCAAGTTTGACGTATTTGTCCGACGGAACCCTCTCTCCGTTGAGAAAGGTCCCGTTGGTGCTTCCCATATCCTTGAGGTAGTAGTCATCCTTGATTTTCTGGATGATCGCATGATGCCTGCTCGCGAGCTTGTTGTCGA
>CAZQEF010000196.1:0-3937 GCA_964592325.1 uncultured Treponema sp.
ATTCCGCCTCCTCTCCGAGTTTGAGCGCCTTCATGTTGATGTCCACCAGGCGCGGGTCTTTTTTCGCGAATGTTTCATGCACGCTTTTCGCGAGGGCCTTTTCGCTCACCGGGAGCTCCCGATACGCGGCTCCCACAAGGACCATGTTCGACGCGCGCAAATTGCCCGCCTCACGGGCAAGCTGTTCAGCGCGAACAAGCCGGTGCCGGGGAAGTTTACGTATTGCCGCGTGGATCTCTTCAAGTTCGGGATAGTTGCCGATATTGACAACCGGCTCCGCGGCGGTAACCAGGATTCCCTCCGGTTTCAGAAATGAGAGATACCGCAGCGATTCCACGGGCTCCATGGAAAGAACCATGTCCGCTCCGCCAACGGGGATGAGGTCCGATGTGATCGTCTTGTCGGAAATGCGCATGTGAGCCTGTACGGCTCCGCCACGCTGGCTCATGCCGTGTACTTCGGACTGACGGACTTCGAGGCCGTCTATCATGGCGGCACGTGCGATGATGGTCGCGAGCGAAAGAACACCCTGTCCGCCAACGCCGGCAAGAATAATGTCGTAAGTCATGAAAGTCTCCTTATTATCAATGTGACGCCGTTTGCGCGTCAACCAGTTTTTCGAATTCGTCTATCTTTCCGATAAAGAGTGAAACGCCAGATTCCCAGAATGCCGTATCTTCAATGTCGAAGCCGGCCTCCCTCGTTACCGCGAGCGCGTCGAGTCTGCCGGTTCCCGACAGGATATCCCGGTAGGTTCCGGCAAAAGCCGGTCCTTCTTTCCGGAACCGGCTGTACAGGGCAAGCGCGAAGAGCTGGCCAAAGGCATAGGGAAAGTTGTAGAACGCAAGTTCGCTCGAATAGTAATGGGGCTTGACGAGCCAGAGGTACGGATGCCGTGCGTCCGGATCAAGACCGTCGCCATAGGTTTCTTCCTGCGCCTGCAGCATGAGATCACACAGGGTTTCGGAAGATAATTCCCCCTCCTTGCGCGACTCAAACAGGCTTTTCTCGAAGCGGTACCGGGAAAGGATGTCCACCAGAATCTGACAGCCGTCCTGCAGATGCATCTCCAGAAGCGCCAGTTTTTCGGTATCGGCCGCACGCTCATACGCCGCGTCGAACACCACGGTTTCGGCAAATATCGACGCGGTTTCCGCCAGGGTCATGGGATTGCTTTGCAGGATGGCCGGCTCGTCTTTGAGAACGTCCGCGTGATACGCGTGGCCGAGTTCGTGAGCCATGGTCAGCACGGAACTGAACGAACCGTCGAAGTTGCACAGTACTCTTCCCTCTTTCACGAGCGGCATGAAGGTAAAATACGCGCCGCCAATCTTGCCGCTCCGCATCTCTGCGTCGAGCCATCCGCCGTCAAACGCCTTCCGGGCAAACAAACCCATGTCAGACGAGAATTTCGTGAAATTCCCCTCAACAACCGCCCGAGCTTCCGCAAAGCTGAATGACGCGGACGTTTCGCCGACCGGCGCGAACAGATCGAAAAACGAACAGGCAGTTCGCCCGGCAAGTCGCGCTTTCGCCTTGAGATAACGGCGCCAGTGCGGGAGCGATTCTTCCATGACGGAAAGAAGCGCGTCGAGCGCCTTACGGGAAAGAAGCCCCTGGCGAACCGACTTTTCAATGGCGGCGTCGAAAGCGCCGCCCGGCCAGCCGCGGCGGGTATTCAGCGTGATGTTCGTTCCCTTTACTCCGTTCAGGGCGGCGGCGACCGGAACGGCGATGCTCGCGCAAACATCCATCTCTTTGCGCCAGGCTTTTTCGCGGATTGCGCGGTCTGGAGAAAAGGCCAGGGCGCGGAGTTCCACCAGGGTTTTCCGTTCGCCGGTGGATTCATCCCAGAGGCAATCCGCCGTCGAGATAAGCTGTTCCTGAAGCCGGCTCCAGGCGCTTGCGCCCGAACGGGCGAGATCCGCGGCAAGGGATTCTTCGCCGGGGGCCATTTGCCGGGACGCCCAGAAGAGCTCATCATCAAGCATGGACCGGTAGGGCGCAATATCCGGTTCGCTCTCCACGAGAATCCGTACGGCCGGTTCGTGACGCGCAAGCACGGAACGGAACCGGGTAAAAAGCGGCGAAAAAGGCACCAGGGCTTCCTCCACCGCGTTCAGTTCGTTCATGGCGCGGGTATCGGTGGTATCCGCCGAATAGACCGCGTAGCAATAGGACCCGAGGGTCTCCGAAACCGCTTTTTCCCGGTTTATGAGGTCCAGCATCTCCCGCAATACGGGTAAAAACTCCGCGGGGGACAACGCAGCAGCCCCGGAAGGGTTCATCACACCGGGACGAGCCGCCGCCTCAAGCCGGGAAAGCATCCCGTCAAACTCGCGGGCCATGGCGGAAATACTTTCTTTCGCGTTCCGGAATTCCGGGCTCTCAAAGCCGGGAAAAATGGTCGCAAGATTCCATCGGGGCGGCATGTCCGCCCCGGGTTCGGTATCAGGCATTGGCGATAGCTTCTTTTTTCTTCCGGAGCCGCGCGGCTTCAAGACATTCGCGAACCATGATGATGACGGAGACCCCGCGGTACTCCGCTTCTTCCAGAAGTATTTTCGTATTTTCTTCTATCATGTTCGGTTTCGCGTCCACAATCCGGAGGTGTTCCTTCTCAACGCCGAGGCCAAGCACCACCTGTTCCAGTTGGCTTGAAGGCAACATGGTCGGCTGGCAGCCGGTCATGGCGACGATGGAATTATCCAGAATGATGATGGTTACCGGTGTTTTGGTGGAAACCGCGTCCACGAGTCCGGTGAGTCCGGAATGGAGGAAGGTCGAGTCGCCGATAACGCCGAAGGCGTACTTGTATCCGGCTTCCGCAGCTCCCCGGGCCATGCCGATGGACGCGCCCATGCAGACGATGGTTTCAACCGCTTTCAGGGGCGCAACCGCGCCCAGGGCGTAACAGCCGATGTCCGCGGTAACAACCGTGGAAACCTTTCCTTCCTTTTCATTGAGAATTTCAACCGCCCGGTTCAACGAGGTGTAGGAATCATGATGGGGACAGCCCTTGCAGAGCTGGGGCGGACGACCCGGAAGTTCAGGGACAGAGGCGCTGTCGAGAAGCGTCTTTTTCGCGGGAAGTCCGAGCGCCGAGCGCACGTTGTCGGGATTCAGCTCACCGGCTCTCGGCAGTTCTCCGGTAAATTTGCCGATAATCCGGTTTTTCCCGGGAACGAGGCCGCGGAGCTGTTTTTCAACAAACGGCATGCCTTCCTCGATA
Organism: uncultured Treponema sp.; assembly: GCA_964592325.1. Classification (GTDB taxonomy): domain Bacteria; phylum Spirochaetota; class Spirochaetia; order Treponematales; family Treponemataceae; genus Teretinema. Next base: position 3,233 of record CAZQEF010000196.1, read on the forward strand.
ACGAGTATGGTTTCCGCCGTATCCGCGAGTGCGCGGATTTTGTCGATCGGTAAAGGCATGCCGGCGATATGCAGGACCGAAGGAAGCCCTTTCTCCCCGCAGACCGCGGTATAGTCAGCAAGGTTTTCGTCAAAATAGTTCCGACCGAGACCGCTTGTAATGATGGCGAAGTCTTTCCGTGCCGGATTGAGGGCAAGCGCGTTCCTTTCCCAGGCGTTCGACCATGCGAGAAGGTCCTTCTGCTTGCCGATCATCTTGTCGTAGTTTTTGCGGGCAAGCGCGGGAAGAAGCATCCAGTCCGCGGGGGAACCTTTTCCAAGGGGGTTTTCTTTCCGGGCCGCGGCAGCCGGAACGATGGGCGCGCGCGAATGGGAAAGCCGGGTCACCATGCGAAGAATGACCGGGACCTGCCATTTTTCCGAGACGTCGAAGGCTTCGGCCATCATCTCGTAGGCTTCCTGCTGGTTAACCGGTTCGAACAGGGGAACCATGGCAAAATCCGCGTAGAAGCGCGTGTCCTGCTCGCCCTGGCTCGAATGCATGGACGGATCGTCGGCGACGACACAGACGAGCCCTCCCTTAATCTGACAGAGCGATGAGTTCATGAAGGGGTCGGCGGCTACATTGAGCCCGACGTGCTTCATGGTGACAAGCGCCCGTTTCCCGGAAAAGGACACGCCGAGTGCCGTTTCATAGGCCGTTTTT
>CAZQEF010000197.1:0-3934 GCA_964592325.1 uncultured Treponema sp.
AGGGTCAGTTCGTCAAGGACGCCGACAAGGCGATCATCGACCGGCTCAAGGCCGAGGGAAAACTCGTGAAACGCGAGCAGATACTCCATGCCTATCCGCACTGCTGGCGGTGTTCAAGCCCGCTCATCTACCGCGCGGTCGGAAGCTGGTTCGTCAGCGTGGAAAAAATAAAGGACCGCATGATTGCGGCCAATCAGAAGATATTCTGGCAACCCGACCACATCAAGGATGGCCGTTTCGGAAAATGGCTTGACGGCGCGCGGGACTGGGCGATCAGCCGGAACCGGTACTGGGGAAATCCGCTTCCCGTGTGGAAATGCGATACCTGTAACGATACCGTATGCGTGGGAAGCCGCAAGGAGCTCGAAGAGCTGTCCGGCGTCTATCCCGAAGATCTCCACAAACATTTCGTGGACGAGATAACCTTTCCCTGTTCCTGTGGCGGCACGAAAAAACGAATCAGCGAAGTTCTCGACTGCTGGTTCGAGTCGGGCGCCATGCCCTATGCCCAGAGTCACTATCCCTTTGAAAACAAGGAATCGTTCGAAAAACGTTTCCCGGCGAATTTCATTTCGGAAGGACTCGATCAGACACGGGGCTGGTTTTACACGCTGACGGTGCTTGCCGCCGCGCTCTTTGACAGTCCCGCGTTCGAGAACTGTATCGTCAATGGTCTCGTGCTTGCCTCTGACGGAAAGAAGATGTCCAAAAGCCTCCGGAACTACACCGACCCCAACAAGGTAGTCGACGAGTTCGGTGCCGACGCGCTCCGTCTGTTTCTCATGCATTCGGCGGTTGTCCGGGCAGACGATCTCAAATACAGCGACGAAGGCGTACGGGACGTACTCAAAGGAATCCTCATCCCGCTGTGGAACAGCTACAGTTTCTATGTGACCTACGCCAATATTGACGAAATTGTTCCTCCCGATACTGCCGGTTTGCCTTCATGCGATAATCCTCTGGACAAGTGGATACTTTCCATTACCGAGAAAATGGTTCTTGAAGTGGGAAACGCGCTTGATTCGTATGATCTTTCGAAAGCAATTGATCCCATCGTCGACTTCGTGGACCAGCTCAATAACTGGTATATCCGACGTTCGCGCCGCCGGTTCTGGAAAAGCGAGAATGACGGCGACAAGGCATGTGCCTACGGTACGCTCTACCGGGCGCTCAAGAAGTTTACCCTGATCGCCGCGCCGGTAGTTCCCTTTGTTACCGAATCAATCTGGCAGAATCTCCGCGTGGAAGGGGATGCCGAATCGGTACATCTTTCGGATTATCCCGTTTATGACGAGGCTCTGCGCGACGAAGCGCTTGAGTTCAAGATGGCGACCGTACAAAAAGCAGTATCGATGGGGCGGAGTCTCAGATACCAGTTCAATCTCAAGACGCGCCAGCCCCTTCGGGCCGTGGAACTCGTTACCCGGAATCCTGAAGAAAAAAAGGTGCTTCTGGAGATGGAAGAAAGCATACGCGAGGAACTCAATGTCAAGGAAGTAATTTTCCACGACAAGGAAGAGGAACTTGTGGAATATACCGCCAAGGCAAATTTCCGCGTGCTCGGCAAAGAGCTCGGCGCTTCCATGAAACAGGCGGCGGGTGTTATCGAAAAGCTTTCATCCGGCGAGATACAATCGATTCTCGAGGGCGCAACGCTCAGTATTGAAGTGGACGGAAATCATCTTGAACTGACCACCGAAAAGATTGTGGTGAACCGTGAGGAAAAAGCGAACCTCCGCGTGGTGAATGAGGGCACGCTCACCGTTGCCCTTGATACAGAAATAACGCAGGAACTGCTCCAGGAGGGCGCGGTACGTGATCTCGTGCGCGGCGTGCAGAATCTCCGCAAGGAACGGGGTCTTGAAGTTACCGACCGCATAGAACTGACGGTATCCGCAACGAACGCGGATGCGACCCTTTCCGAAGCATTTAAACAGTTCCGGGAATACATCATGAATGAAACGCTCGCCATGAGTGCGCGCTGGGTTGATACTGCTACCGGTGATGCGGTAAGTATCGAAAGCGGGGACGCTTCATGGGAGGCGGACATTGTCCGTGTTTCGCAGTAACATCTCCCGCGTAGCGGCAATCACCGTCATTGTCATGATGTCGGCGGTATCCTGCGCGACGGCCCCGCACCGGTTTTCAACGGATCCGCTCGGAATTCTGGGCAATGACGCACCGTGGTATGCGGTATTTCCCGTGGAGGCAAACCGCCCCGTCCTGGAAGCAATCAGCAGCGGACTTGAAGACGGGGAATCCTTCCTGAAAAATATCGGACGGGCGGAGGTTCTGTACCTCGCGGGGTTGCCGCAGAATGCAAATGGACTGATGGAGAATTCTTTTTCCCTGGTAGCTACCGGTTCTTTCCCGGCGTCCATGATTTCTCTCGCCTTCAGAAAAAAAGACGGATGGGAGAAACAGGGTTCACGGGATGAAGGAGTGTGGTACCGGAGGGGAGGGACCGCAGTGGCAATGCCGCGACCGGGACTTCTGCTGATAAGTAATCCTGAAACACTTTCCCTTATGCGTGATGCTCTTGATAACCCACAGAATGAACCGGTTCATGTTATCAGCGATTTTCGCGCGTTTGTGCCGCAAAGCGGTTCAGGTGACGGCACTATCGCCCTGTATATCCGTGACCGTCAATTTCTGAGCAGCACCATTCTTGAGATGAATGAACTCGAACTGCCGATACAGGGCATACTGGCAACAGCCCGGCGCATTGCCGATAACGGAAAATACCGGCTGATATTACGCCTGTATTTCCCCGATGAACGGACAAGCCGTGCAATGCTTCCGCTGGTACGGCTTGCGCTGAGCGGTACGGTAACGAGGGAGGGCAATACGCATATTCTGGAAATGCAGGCAGCTCCGGAAGATATTGCCGAATTGCTCGGTTTTGTGTATTTTTGATACTGTTATTAAAATTGTTGAAAAATGCAGAGGAAGATACGAAATGCCTACGTATGAGTATGAGTGCAACGATTGTGGCCACCGGTTTGAAGCGTTCCAGAAAATGTCGGACAATCCGCTTGACACTTGCCCTGAATGCGGAAAAACCGTACGACGGGTGCTCTCCGGCGGTTTGGGAATCAGTTTCAGGGGGTCCGGGTTTTATGTGACAGACTCATCGAGGAAACCTCCCGAGAAAAAGAAATCCGGAAAATCAGATTCCACAAAAAGTGGCAGTAACGGGTGAAAAAGGCGCCAAAGTTTTTTTGTGAATATTGCGGCACAGAAGTACGGCAACGCGATCGCGTTTGTCCTCACTGCGGCCGCTTCTTTGCAAGCGTAAAATGCCCCTCATGCGGGTTTACCGGAGACTCCCATATGTTCAAGGACGGCTGTCCCGTGTGCGGATATGCGGTTCATCAGGATTATTCTGAAGGGAAGGGGACCGGAGGTAGACGGTCACGGCGAGCGCAACGTAAAAACATCGGCGAAACCGATCCGCTCCCCTGGTGGATATACGGTCTTTCGTTTGGCTTGCTTGTCCTGGTTATCGCCCTGATAATCATGAATGCCCGATAAGTTCTATCGCCTTTGAAAGTTCTTCACTGTTTCCAAGTATTTGCAGTATCATGAGCGGACCGTTTCTTTTTACCCGGCAATTCAGTGAAAATACCTTGTCTGCAATCTTGAGCGTTCCCTCTTCAATTGGTTCGCCTTCCGACAGATCGGATACTGCCGCGGGAGCATCCGGTTTGAACCTGATTTCGTCAGGAAAGAGGTTTTCAACTTTGCCGGTAACGATGGTGTCGTTGAGCGGATTGGTAAACATGAACGAAGTCTTGTTGCGTAAAACGGTAAGTACCCGTTCTGTCCGTGAACTGTCAACAAAGCGGTAACGGGAAAAAATGTCGCGGAGGATCTTCTCGTCTGCCGGAGACGATCCGTCTTCCTGAACCATGGCCTGTACGCCGATATGAAT
>CAZQEF010000198.1:0-3931 GCA_964592325.1 uncultured Treponema sp.
GCGAATTATACTCTGGGAACAAACGGGGCGGATTCCAATGGTGTTTCCGATACAAATGCAAAATATGTGCTGAATTTTGACCGCGATCCCGATTATGCAGCGCTCGTAACAGTATTCAGGGGCGTGAATGTTGAAGATCATGTTGTTGAAGTTCCCGTCGTTTCAAGTATGGTAACCATTCCGTCACTTCCGGGGAACGTATTGTCCATCAATTTGACCGGCGCATACGCCCTTCACACACGAGGGGCAACGTACGCGGTTGAAATTCCGGAAGGGCTGGTAACCGATTCGTATTCAAATGTGAATCCGGTGCCGGGAACCGTATATGCCATAACTCCTGCGGGTATTGAGCCACCGGTAATCCGTATACAGAAGAGCAGTGAAACGTATGCGCTTGACGGTACTGTCGTTCGTGCGTCACAGCCGCTTACCGCCAGTGTCAAGATTGACTGCAGAACCCCCGGCGCGGAGATTCGCTATACAACGACGGAAAACTGGTTTGCTACGGCTCAAATTGATTCGAATATTGAAGGTGCTCCGACCAGTACAAAACCGGTTGCCGGAGCTGCCCCTGCCGCACCGGCGGTTCCTGTCGGAACCAGTACACTGTATGGGGGCGAGTTCGCCATTGGGGATGCTTCCGATATTGTACGCGGACTGAAATACCGAATACGTGCACGGAGCAGGACAGGAAGCACCTGGTCGGATGATGCCTGGGAAACGGCATACCGCTCAGTGCTCGTTATGGATAACAACAATAATCGTACCATAGAACGGGATGCTGATGACGGTTATTCGGACACACTGGTCGAACAGCCGTGGGTACGCGGCGGTGATGATGTTTCCGGTTCGGTACTTACTCCCGGTTTCCCGCTGTCCTGGGATATCCAGGATGTTAACGGTATCCGTCTCATGACACAGGATCCGGGCGACCCGGATAAATGGTACTGGGTAACGTGGGATATCGGGACAACTGCTTTTGTCGGTCTTCTTATCGGTTCGACTCCGGAAGATCCCGCCGAAGCGGAAGCACTGGGGCCTGTTATCTGGGGATGGGGCAAGAATGCATGGGTTCCATTCAAGGAGTATTATCCGCTCTTCCCCGGAGAAAGCAGAACCCTGCGACTGGGCGACTATGATCTGGGACGGGGAGCCTTTGACTTTGCCACGACAGCAGAAGGTGGAACTACTTCACGGTAACTGTCGGAAAAAACGTTATCGAAGAAAGCCGGGGAGCATAAAGCGACCCGGCTTTTTTTCTGCCGGCGATGCAGGATTTTGTTGTTTTGGATGTATTTACTTTTCGGGATAAAAAATAAGCTTGTGCTAAGGTTCCCGGTATGAAAACGAAAGAAAGACTGATAATTCATCTGGATTGTCTGCCCGATATCAGTTCGGTCAGGGATCTGGAACGGTACGGGTACCGGAATTACGGGAGATTTGCCGTCCTCCGTGACGGACAATTCTGGCTTCAAACGCTCATGTCAACATATCCTGCGGAGATGGAAACCGGATGGTTTTGGGCGATTGACCAGAACGATCGTCTGGTGGTATCCGCGCGGGGCGCGGTCATGGACGGTGAGAGTCTGTTTACCAGAAAGAAATACATTCTCGCAAAGCTGGTACAGGAGCTGGTCAGCAAACGCATACTTTCCCGTCCCCGGGCGATTTCAACCGAATGGTAGCCGGAGGCAGCAACGGCATGAAAGTACCAAAGACATCAAGGGATGAAAATACCCGGATACCGGGTAATACGACACAAACACGCAAGAAGGGGATATCCCGAAAAACATCCGGAAGAAACCCCGGCGAAATCGGGCAGTACGAGCAGAAAAAATTCTGTTTTTTCGGATCGCTGATCGTAGATAAAGAATTTTTCTGATGCGTATGTGATGACGGGAATTCCGGGAAAAACCGTTCATACGTGAAAAAAAACCATTCTGCTTCATCCGGATATGCTATACTGGTGTCTTCGGAGGTACGTCATGTATGAACCCTGGTTTGTCTGGGCGGTAATCGGCATTGCCTGCATCGGCATGGAAATGCTCATGCCCGGTTTTGTCATATTTTTCTTCGGGCTCGGGGCGCTGGTAACAGCCGCGTGTTCCCTGATCCCCGGTGTAAATTCGCTGATCTGGCTGCAAGTCCTCATATTTGTCATTTTTTCAATCGTTTCAATCGTCTTTTTACGCCGCCATTTTGCCCGGATTTTTGCCGGCTCGGTATTTGATTCCACACGGGAGTCAATTGATGATTCTGATACCGGGGAGATTGCCGAAGTGACGGAAAGCATCGGCTTCTCAGGTTCCGGCAGAATCCGGTACCGGGGGACCACCTGGAACGCGCGATCCGAAGGCGCTGAAATTCCGGCAGGAAAACAGGTACGGATAGTATCCCGCAAGGGAATGGTATATATGGTTGAACCGGTCGCCGACGCGCCGGTAAACGCGAAGGAGTAGAAATGTCAGTTTTTCTGGTTTATTTGACGGCTTTTGTCGTTCTGGTTGTCCTTTTCAAGATCGCGGTTGTGGTTCCCGAACGGGAAGCGGTAATCATTGAACGGCTGGGAAAGTATTCCCGCACGCTGTACTCGGGTTTTCACCTGCTGGTGCCTTTCATTGATCACATAGCCTACCGGCAGAATCTCAAGGAAGATGCGCTCGACGTTGATCCCCAGATCTGCATTACGTCCGACAACGTACAGGTTCAGGTGGACGGCGTTCTTTATACCCAGGTTATCGATCCGGTGAAGGCGAGTTACGGTATCGAGAATTACCGGTTCGCCGTGACCCAGCTCGCCAAGACCACCATGCGCAGCGAAATCGGAAAGCTTGAGCTCGACAACACGTTTTCCGAACGCGTGACGATAAATGACAATATCGTGCGTGCGCTCGATGAGGCCTCGGAGAATTGGGGCATCAAGGTAACCCGGTACGAGATACGCGACATCACGCCGACGAATACGATTCTTGAGGCGATGGAAAGCCAGATGCGCGCCGAGCGCATCAAACGCGCGGACATCCTTTCGAGTGAAGGAAAACGCGCGGCCCGGGTCAATGTGTCCCTCGGGGACAAGGAAGACGCCATCAACCGGTCGAGAGGTGAAAAACAACGCCGTATCAACATAGCCGAAGGTCGTGCGAAATCGATCGAGATCACGAGCCAGGCAAGTGCCGAGGGCCTCAACATGATCGCCGAGGCGCTTTCGGTTCCCGGCGGAAAATCCGCGATGGGACTCCGCCTTGCGGAAAGCTATATCGACCGCTTCCGGGAAACTCTTGCCAATTGCGATGTATCGGTCTATCCGGCTGAACTTGCCGGAATCGCGACTGTTGCCGACTTGATCAAGTCCGCGGGCAAGAAAAGCGGCGCAACCGCTTCATACGCCCAGTCTGCCGCGAAGCAGGCAAAAGGAGACGCCGAATGAATCCCTTTACGCCATTACTCGTGTTGTTGGCGATCTTCGCCTTCGTTTTTGTGGTCACCCTGTTCCGGAGTGTCCGTATCGTGCCGAACAAAACCGCGCTCATCGTGGAGCGGCTCGGCAAGTACAGCCGCACACTGGAAGCAGGTTTTCACATCCTGTTGCCCTTTTTTGACCGGGTACGCTACAAACAGACGCTCAAGGAACAGGCAATTGACGTTCCCGCGCAGGACTGTTTTACCGGCGACAACGTGCAGGTGCGCGTTGACGGTGTCCTCTATCTCCAGGTCATGGATCCGAAAAAGGCGAGTTACGGCATCCGGGATTATGTGACCGCGACCGTGCTTCTTGCCCAGACGACGATGCGTTCCGCCGTGGGTCTCCTCGAACTCGATGCGACCTTTGAAGCCCGGGAAAAAATTAACGCGACCGTCGTCAAGGCAGTCGATGAAGCGTCGGATCCCTGGGGCGTCAAGGTGACCCGCTACGAAATTCAGAACATCAAGG
>CAZQEF010000199.1:0-3926 GCA_964592325.1 uncultured Treponema sp.
GCTGAACATTCCGAGATCGGAGGTTGAAGCGCTTATTCATACTCATCTGGAACCGCTTGTGGATGAAGATGATACTGATGATGAGCCCGAACCGGCAATAATTGAGGATGATGACGATTTTCTGGATCCTGATCTGTCCGAAGATGAGGATGATCCGGACGACGATTAACCCATGACCCACACGCTGGTACTTACTGCCGCAGGTCATTCCTCACGGATGAACCTTGACGACAAAAAAGAGTATATTGCGCTTTCAGAAAAACCAGGATGCCGGGTGAGCGTCCTGAGCGCTTCCCTGTATGCCTTTCTTTCCACGCGTATTTTTTCTTTCATTTGCATAACCGTTCCGGCAGGAGGGGAAAACCGTGTCCGGGATATTCTTGCCGAGGATACCCGCATACTTCCGCTCATTGAAGAAACATCGTGCCGCCTTCTTTTTGCCGACGGAGGAAAAACCCGGCAGGATTCGGTCCGTCACGGCATTGAATCGCTGTTCATGCACGCCTGTGTCGGGCGTGGTTCTCCGGCAACGGTACTGGTACATGATGCAGCACGTCCCTGGGTAACAGAATGCATCATTCATGAAGTTCTTTCAGAGACTCTCAAACATGGCGCGGCGGTACCGGTGTTATGTTCTGTCGATACCCAGAAAGAAATTGATGAAACCGGGCGTATAATCCGCCATCTGGACCGTTCCCGTATTGTCTCGGTCCAGACCCCACAGGGATTCCTCTTTCAGGAGTTGCTTGAAGCGCACCGTATGGCCGCCCAGGACGGACTTCTGTGTACTGACGATGCGGAGATCTGGGGAGCGTATGTCGGTGATGTATATACCTGCGCAGGCGACCGGCGAAACAGAAAAATTACATTCAGGGAAGACCTGTCATGATACGCATCGGTTTGGGCTACGATCTTCACCGCCTCGTTCCGAACCGCCCGTTCATACTCGGAGGAATCACCATACCCTTTGACAAGGGAGAAGACGGTCACTCGGATGGAGACGTACTCCTTCATGCGATCGCAGACGCACTGCTCGGGGCATCCGCTCTTGGCGATATTGGCTCTTTTTTTCCGCCTTCAGACCCGCAGTGGAAAGACGCGGATTCAAAAATGCTGCTTGAAGAAATCTGGAACCGTGTTCGGGAAAAGGGCTGGACTATTGAAAATATTGACACGGTCATCGCGCTTGAAGAGCCGAAATTCCTCCCCTGGCGCGAAGCGGTTGGCGCTTCCATCGCGGATATTCTCGGCATTTCAACAGATCGTATATTCGTAAAGGCAAAAACGGGAGAAGGCTGTGATGCGGTTGGCCGGGGAGAAGCGGTCGCCGTCTGGGCAACCTGTCTTCTTTCCCGTCCGGAATAATTACTTTTGCGGCAATTCCAGAATCAGTTCAACTTCCCCGCGGGACAGATGCAGCGCCCGCGCGATTTCGTCGACCTTCCATCCCTGATGCGCAAGTTTCACGACATTTTCGCGGATACCGATGGGCGGAGCGCCGCGGGATTTCTTTGTTGACCCCTCCTGCTTCAGGATATCACCAAGCAATTTGAGCTGATCCTGCGACTGGCGGGATATTTCTTCAAGACGGGTTTCGGTACGGGCTAGCCATTCACGGGCGGTTTGCATTTTTTCCGTCCGTTCCTCGACATCGGAAAGAATGGTATCAAGCGTTTCAAGTTTTTCAACCATGACAGATGTTTTGTCGCGATTATCCATGAGGACATCAAGCGTTTCACGGATTGATTCAAGCTGACCCGGAATACCGGCAACATCTTCCTTCCATGCATCGAGAGACTTCTCAAGCGAAGTCAGTGTTTCAAAAGCCGTATCCACACCGCTTACCGTCTGGTCAAGGACAACCGTTTTCTTGTCGAGCCGTTCGTAACGGGCGTTAACCTCGGCAATGCTTTCCTCAAAGCGCCGTATCTGCACCTGATACTGCTGGAGATCATCATTGGTGAGGGTAAGCTCCGAAATCTTGCGGTCAATGGAGTCTGACAGCGACAACAGTTTAGTGAAATCAGATTCGAGTATGTCGATACGTTTCTTCTCTGCCATGAACTTCGAAACCTTCTGATTTGCTTCTTCTTCCAGTTTGCGCACTTTCCCGTACTGTGCTTCAAGCGTGTTCATGGTATCGCGATATACATCGAGGCGTGATATTTCATCCTTGATATTGGCAATATTCGCCTCAAGCGCCGTCTTCATTTCTTCTGCACGGTCGAATACACGCGTTTGCGCAATAAACGCCTTTTGCTTACGGTCAATTTCCTCAATGGTCTGGCCGAGAACCTCGGTATCTTTGGTAACCTTTTCAAACAACCGCTCACGCGTCTGGTCAACAGACTCGCGGATTTCCTGAACCATCGTTTTAAGTGACCGGATCGTCTGGTCAGTCTCGGCGGCATGCTCGCGTACCCTGAGCGCCGTTCCGGAAGTCATTTCCTCATAGGCGGCGGTAAACTCTTCAAGCGCTCCGACGGACTGCCGTTTGAATTCCCCCATGGCCGAAGCAATATCGCTCTTCAGGGAATCGAGTGAAGAACGGATCTCCTTGCGCTCTTCTGCGGTATCCGCAATGAAATCGCGGTAATTTGTCTGATAGCCGGCTTCAAGGTCTGCGATGGAGGACCGGATAGAGTCATCGAGTGATACGATACGGTCGTCGAGCAGACGTTTTGCATCGGTAAACTGCTGTTCATTCCTGGCCTGCCAGGACGCAAAATCGGAGCGGATACCTTCCATCATGGTTTCCGCTTCTCCACGGGAATTTTCTATTGATTCGATAAACTCCCGTGTACGCTGTTCCAGTTCCCGTTCCTGATTCCGCAGGACTTCCTGTACGCTGATATTGTGCGCAGAAAGCTCGTTCTGGACATGGAGAGCCGCCGTTTCCTTTGCCTGTGCGAATTCCTGCCGGGACTGCTCGACAAATTCCAGTATCGACTGGTCGCTCGCTGTTATGCGGTTGCGCAGGGTGTTTTCCATTGCAGACAGCTGTTCTTCAAGGCGTGCCGACTGCTGATGGAACTGGTCGGCCAGTTCACCGAGGCGTTCCTGGAGACGTGCCGTGTAACCGGTTTCAAGGTCACGACGCTCAGATTCGTTCTCGGCGGAAAGACTCTCCAGCCGCTCGTCAACGCTGGTTTTCCATCCGTCAAGGGCAGTAGTAATGGCATCGCTCCGCTTCGCGAGATCCGCAAAGAAGTCATCCTCGAACATGCGCAGTTTTTCGGAAACATTATCATAGGCACGGGATTTGAGCTCATTCAGTTCGGTTTCCAGCGTACTCATTCGCCCGGCAAGTGAATCGGCTGATCCGAGAAGGGTCTTCTCGAATTCGTCCTGTCTGGTTTTCTGATCCTTTACGTACAGATTGAACGTGTCGGCGACGCGCTGTTCGGTATCCGAAAGCGCAATGCGCAACTGTTCTTCCAGTTTGTCGGAGTCGGCAAATACTTTGTCAAGCTTTTCAAGACGGTAATCAACATCAGTACGGTACGATTCGAAGGATGCGTCAATTGCCCGGGAAATGTCCTGTATTTTTGCGGTTGTCGTGCCATCAAGGGCGCCAACCCGTTCTTCGATCGTTGAAAGACGTTCCGAGGCTCCTGTTTCCGCATCGGAAAGACGGGATTCAATTTGATTTTCAAATTGCTCGATCTTTTCACGGGATTGCTTTTCTTTTTCCGCAAGATCTTTCTCGACAGTAGATTCCATGCGGTGGAACCGGGCTTCCAGTTCTTCAAAACGCGCTGCAACAAGACTTTCCGCGGAAGCTATCTGCTCACGCACCGCTTCAATGGAACCGCCGCTTTCCTCGCCAAGAGCCCGTACTTCGGCCCGGGTCGCTTCAAGGAATTCGTCGGCCTCGGCCTTCCAGTTTGCCCGGAATTCCTTGACGAGCTGCTGTGTCTCAAGGA
>CAZQEF010000200.1:0-3918 GCA_964592325.1 uncultured Treponema sp.
CCCCCGGCCGGTTATGCCCGCGTGTAGTTCTTGATTTCAGTACGGATTCGATCGGCCAGCTCTGCCCGGGGAATGCGTACCTGTTCCATTGAATCACGGAAACGGAGGGTCACCGTATTGTCTTCCTTGGAATCATAATCCACGGTCACGCAGAATGGTGTTCCCGCTTCATCCTGACGGCGGTATCGTTTTCCGATTGCTCCGGCCTGGTCATAGTCCGTCATGAACTCTTCTTTCAGTTCCTGCCGGATATCCTGTGCCAGTTCCGCGAGACCGTCCTTTTTCATGAGCGGAAGCACGGCAACCGTTACGGGCGCGATTTTCGGGTGGAACCGGAGAACCGTTCGCCAGTCATCGGCATTTCCCTTGTCCGCGACCTTTTCCTCTTCGTATGCGTCGCAGAGGAACATGAGCAGGTTGCGGGTGAGTCCGGCAGAGGTTTCTATGATGTAGGGAATAAAGCGCTCGTTGCCGTTATCCTGGTCAATGTACTGTAAATCCTTGCCGGAATACTCGGTATGACGCTTGAGGTCGAAGTCGGTGCGGTTATGTACTCCCTCCAGTTCGCGGAAGCCCATGGGGAACTCATACTCAATGTCCCAGGCATCCTTGGCATAGTGAGCAAGCTCGTCCGGTCCATGCTGGTGCCAGCGGAGTTTGTTCATGCGAATGCCGTGCTTCTGATAAAATGCCCAGCGCTGCTCGCGCCAGAAATCGAACCATTTCACGTCCTCGCCGGGCTTTACGAAGAACTGCATTTCCATCTGCTCGAATTCGCAGGTCCGGAAAATAAAGTTTTTCGTAACGATTTCATTACGGAACGCTTTGCCGACCTGCGCGATTCCGAACGGAATCTTGAGCCGGTTGGACTGTGCAATGTTCTTGTAGTTTACATAAATCCCCTGCGCGGTTTCCGGGCGGAGGAAGATGGTATTCGAAGAATCCTCGGCAGGACCGATGGAGGTCTTGAACATGAGATTGAATTTGCGGGTATCGGTCAGTTCACCGCCGCATTCAGGGCACTCTTTCTTTGCAAGTTTTTCCTGATCGATCTGGTCGGCGCGGAAGCGGCTCTTGCACTTCTTGCAGTCAACGAGCGGATCGGTAAAGTTTTCCACGTGACCCGATGCCTCCCAGACCCGGGGATGCATGAGAATCGCCGCATCAAGACCCACGATATTGTCGTGAAGCTGGGTCATTTCCCGCCACCAGGCCCGCTGTATGTTGTTTTTGAGTTCAATTCCGAGTGGACCGTAATCCCAGGCGCCGTTTTGTCCGCCGTAAATCTCCGATGATTGAAACACAAAACCGCGCCGTTTTGAAAGGCTTACGATTTTTTCCATTGTAGCCGCATGATCGTCCATTGTTGTTCTCCTTGGCCTCCGCTGGTTGCGAAGGACAGTAATTTATAAAAATAGTACCATAGAAGGCCATTTCATGTACAGCAAAAGCGGAACGGAAGACTCTTTGGACAGATTGAGTAGTTGACAGTCGTCGGTTTTTCTTCAACAATTTTGGCAGCAGTTTGCGCTCATAAAACATGTTTCAATACTACTGGCAGCAGTACTCAAGGATGTCACCCATGCGCCCGATTCACCGAAGACTCATGCTCCTCATTACCCTTCCCGTTCTCCTGCTCCTCGTTTTCTCCGTGCTCCGCTTCACAAGAACCCCGACACTCTGCTACGACAATGCGTACTGGCCGGAAGAATCATTTGCCGACGATCACTGGATATGGGCGAAAACAGCGGCCGGTATCACCTATAACCTGTATCTGCCGGAAAATTTCCGCGGCGACGCGCTGGAACTCGGAAAAAACGGTATTGTGGAGCAATCAATTCCCATGATTGTCTGTTTTCACGGTTCAACCGGAAAACACACCTCTAAAGACCGGTTTGGACGGTTATTCATTTCTGATGCGGTTCAAGAGCGTTTCGGCGAAAACGGGATCGCCGTACTGGTCCCCCAGTCCCGGGTTGAATACTTTTCAGACCCCGCCGCCTATTCACGACTCATACAGAATGTCTGTATCCAGCACCGGGTCATTGATCCCTCACGAATCGCGGGGTACGGTTTTTCGCAGGGCGCCGCATTCGTCCATGAGATGACCGGATACGATCCCTTCATATTCCGCGCGGGAATGACGGGAAGTTCCTATTACTCCTCCACCATGCGGGAATTGTTCAATTCCGCCCGGGTACGCTATTACTGCGCCCTTTCCCGGAATGACGCGGGAATCTACGAGCAGGGGGTCCGGACGGCTAAAATACTCAGTGTACTCTGCCCGGGGTCACGGTACCTCGAGTATGAAAAGAGAGGGCATTTTTTTGTTGAAATGCACGACTCAACCGGCCGGGGAGATGAAACCGCCCTCGACTGGCTCGTGCGCGCTCTTGAATAGATACAGGAATTGTCAGTTAAACCGTTCCCTCAAGGTCTTTTTGATCCGTTCCAGGGCACGTTCCGTTCCCAGTACCCGGATTGATCCCACCAGCGGCGGGCTCACCCGGCTTCCGGTTACGGCCATGCGGATTGGCATCATGAGATCACCGAGCTTTATGCCAAGTTCTTCAGCCTTTGAGCGGAAGGCGGCATCCGCTTCCTCGTCGCTCATAGCATCCATTCCGGCGATGATCGACTGCACGGCTTCAAGCACGGAAGCGGTTTTTGCCGCATCAAGCCGTTTGGGAATAATGTCTTCCTGGGGCGGAACATCAGGTTCCGTGAGAAGGAAGCGGACCATTTCGGGCGCATCGGTCAGAAAGTGGAGGCGTTCCTTTACGAGGGGCATAACCTTCATGAGCAGTTCTTTTTGGCCGGCAGCGGGTTCAAGCAGAGTCTCGTCCGCGAAGATGAGTCCGGCCGCCTCCCGCGCTTCCGGCGCGTTTGCCTCACCGGCGCTGCAGGAACCGAAAAGTCCCGCGTTCGCGACAAAGGGCCACACGAGCGAAAAGAGTTCCTCGTCGGTTTTGAGGCGCATGTATTGGCCGTTGAACCATTCAAGTTTCTTGTAGTCAAAGACCGCGGGAGCCTTGTTGATGTGCTCCATGCTGAACAGTTTGCCGAGTTCGTCAAGCGAGAACATATCGCGCCCGTCCTCGTAGGAACAACCGAGCATGGCGACATAATTGACGAGGGCCTCCTTGAGATAACCGTTGTTGCGGAATTCGTTACAGCTGGTTGCCCCGTGGCGCTTGGAGAGCTTTTGCCCATCCTGTCCCATGACCATGGGCAGATGACAGTATGCCGGATGATCCCAACCAAATGCGTTGTACATGAGCACATGGAGCGGCGTTGAGGGAATCCATTCCTGTGCGCGCATGACATGGGTAATCTTCATGTAATGGTCGTCAATGACATTGGCAAGATGATAGGTGGGAAATCCGTCGGACTTGAGAAGAACCGGATCGGGATTCACGTCTTCGTTTTTCCACTCGATGTCGCCGAGAAGCTCATCGTGGAATTTTGTTGATCCTTCGAGAGGAACCGCGAGACGGATAACGTATGGCTTCCCCTGGTCATGATTTGCCTGCACCTCTTCGGGGGGCAGATTCCGGCAGTGGCGGTCATACCCCTGGGACATCTTGTTCATCGCCTGTATTTTTCTGCTTTGCTCCAGACGTTCGGCATCGCAAAAACAGTAATAGGCCTGGCCTTTTTCAACGAGTTCAAGCGCATGTTTCCTGTACAGTTCAAACCGTTCCGATTGCACATACGGACCGTATTCACCGCCCTTGTCGCCGCCCTCATCCCAGTCGATCCCGAGCCAGGCAAGCGTATCATAAAGGTTCCGCACGTATTCCTCGCCATAGCGGGTACGGTCGGTGTCTTCGAGACGAAGGATGAATTTCCCGCCCCGGGAACGGGCATACAGGTAATTGAACAGGGCGGTTCTCACACCGCCGATATGCTGCATTC
>CAZQEF010000201.1:0-3679 GCA_964592325.1 uncultured Treponema sp.
CGAGATAATCCTTGAGCTTCCGGCTTCTGCGCGGATGCCTGAGCCGCCTGAGAGCCTTGGCTTCAATTTGCCGTATGCGTTCACGGGTTACATTGAAATACAACCCGACTTCTTCCAGCGTGAGCGAATACCCGTCGTCAAGACCGAATCGCATCTTGAGTACTTCCTGTTCTCTCGGTGGCAGTGTTGAAAGTACAGACCGCAGTTGTTCCTGAAGCAGGGTAAATGCAGTCTGATTGGCGGGATTTTCCACTTCCTTGTCTTCAATGAAATCTCCGAGCAGGGAATCTTCTTCCTCGCCGATCGGAGTTTCCAGGGAAATGGGTTCACGCGCAACATTCTTGACCTGCTTGACTCTCGTTACGTTCCAGCCAAGCTGTTCCGCAATTTCCTCATCAGTAGGTTCCCGGCCAAGGCGCTGCATGAGCTGTCGGGATTCCCGTACGACTTTGTTGATCTGTTCAATCATGTGAACCGGAACACGGATTGTACGCGCCTGATCAGATATTGACCGGGTAATGGCCTGACGGATCCACCAGGTTGCATATGTTGAAAACTTGTATCCTTTACGATACTCGAATTTCTCGACAGCCTTGATCAATCCTATATTGCCTTCCTGCACAAGATCAAAAAAATGCAAGCCGCGGTTAGTATACTTTTTTGCGATGGACACAACAAGCCGGAGGTTTGCATTTATGAGCCGGTCTTTTGCGCTTTTCATCATCACCCTGCCCCGGTGTATTTCCCGGGCCATGGACAATATCTGATCCACCGAGTTCTCGAAATCGTACTCCAGTCTCCGGATCTTCTTGTTGATGACCTGTATCTGGGTATAAATTTCCTTGATGTCATTGGCACTGATACCGAGATCCTGCTCCAGTTTGGCCCGCTCACGTGCAGTGGCAAGCCTTTTTCCGAGAGTGCGGAGTTCTCCGTAATCAGAGAGCCTCAGTTCTTTTTCTTTTTTTTCCTGACGCCGCCGGTAATCGCGAATCTTCCGGGTGGCTTCAATGAATTTCTCCGAAAACCGGTCTATCTCCTCGGACTGTATCTCCGTCTTCTGAAGCTGCACAAGAATCTTCTCGCGTATGGTTACGAGTTCGTCATCGTCAAAAATGGTCGCGATTTGATCCCGGTCAAACAGACGTTTTTTCAGAAGCATATACTGCTTCATGTCCGGCAACACAGTCTTGAGAACTTCACCATACAGTAATTTCAAACGGCGTTTTTCCGCCATCTCTTCATTGAGTTCTTTTCTTGGTTTGGTGCTTTCCTGCGGATCTATACGTGAAAAGGCCTTCTGCGCAATAGAATAAAACTCGGGAATAATCATACCGGAATGCTTGACCACATCCTTTATGATATTTTCACCGTCTTCCATTTTTTTCGAAAGCTCTACCTCCTGCTCTGCAGTCAGAAGGTTCTCCTTTCCTATTTCACGAAGATAGAGTCTGATGGGGTCATCAACAGCGGAATCCTTTTCGGAATATACGAGCCGCTTTCGCTCGGTTTCTTCTTTTCTTTTCTCCGCAGGAGTCGGTTCATCCTCTCCCAGGGTATCTTCTTCAAGAAGCTGGATCTTGTTTTGTTCCAGCATGACCAGAACCTGATCCATTTTATCCGTGCTGACTATATTGTCCGGTAATATGTCATTTACATCGTCCCAGCTGATGATCTTTTTTTCCCTGCCGTATTCAAGCAGTTTTACTACAGCCGGATCAAGCGCAAGCTCAGTCATTCGTTCGTGTCCTTCAGTTTGGCAAGTTCTTCATCAATACTTTTTTTCTCTGCCATCATGTCAGAGATGGCCAGCATGTCTTCCACAGATCCGGACGGAATGTTGCTCATCCCGGCAAGAATCCTGTTTCTCTTCTTCTCGAGAGCGTTTCGCCTGATATGTATAATCGCATCCTCCAGAATCTTCTGTGCGTTTACCGCAAATTCACCGCCTACAATGGTTTCGGTGACAAGCGAGCGTAACTGCTCGTCACGGCAATTCGCCAAAATGCTTTCATGACTCATTGTTCCGTTCCGATAGCATTCTTCAAGCACAATATACAAATCTTTAGCATCGGCGTCTTCTATATCATCGGAACTAATCCGTGTCCGCATCACCTGAAAAAAATCAGGATTTGCCGCCACTGCAAGAACAGCACGGAGTTCACTGGTCCGTTTTATAAAACGCGACCGGACCTGCTTTTCCTTCTCCGGGCCAACAAGAACGCCCTGTGGTTGTTTCCTGTTGTGAAAATCGGTCAACAGTGCCTTTTCTGTGATCCCGAATGCTGTAGAAAGCCGCTGTATTGTGGACTCTCTCTGTATGTCTGATTCAAGTGCCTCCAGATACGGAAACATAAATGCCACTGCTCTGGCTTTTCCCTCCGGATTGGCAGTATCAAAACGGGTACCGGCTATCATAACAAGATAATCAAGATCCAGTATAGAATATTCAAGGAGTTTTTTCAATGCTTCCGGTCCCTCATTTTGCAAAATATCAGCCGGATCCTTCCCGTTACGGATATCAATTACCTGTACATTGAACTGCATGCGGCGGCACAGTAAAATTCCCTTGTATGTAGCAGTCTGTCCCGCCAAATCGGAATCAAAGGATAAATACACGGTATCGGCAAAGGAGCGTACCATTCTTGCCTGCTGTTCGGTAAACGCGGTTCCGAGCGGAGCAACCGCATTACAGACACCAGACTGATGCCAGGCAAGAACGTCCATGTACCCTTCACAAAACACGACGGTCTTTGTTTTCCGTATTTCCGGCAGAGCCCGGTCAAATGCAAAAAGTGTTTCTCCTTTACGGTACTGTGGCAAATCACCGGAATTGAGGTATTTGGGGCCCTCACCTTCCATGATTCGCCCGCCGAATGCGACCACTTCACCATTGCGGTTCGCAATGGGAAACATGAGACGGTTGGAAAAGAATGAGATTTCCGGGTATTTCTTTGAAAAAAGACCCGAATTCTCGAGGAACTCGGGAGAATATCCCTTTTTGATCAAAAAACGATGCAGCCAGTAGCGGTCTGCGGGAGCCAATCCCAATGAAAATGTTTCTGCTGTTTCATCAGAAATCGCACGATCTTTCAGATACGTCCTGACCGGCTCACCCTGTTCGGTGTTCATGAGCAGATAATGAAAAGTTCCGGCAACCCTGCTGTATAATTCAATCAGTTTTTCACGGGTATTGTCTTTTTTGGGGATATCGTCGGGAGAACCACCTTCATAACGCACCTCAACCGAGGCTTTCTTTGCCAGCGATTCCACTGCCTCAACAAAGGAAACCTTCTCCATTTCCATGACGAATTTGATTATACCGCCACCTTCTCCGCATCCAAAACAATGATACATGTTCCGTTCGGGAATCACATGAAAAGACGGTGTCTTTTCATTATGAAACGGGCAGCAGCCCCACCAGTCGCTTCCCCGCTGCTCGAGTCGTGTGTACTCCCCCACAAGAGAGACAATGCTGGTCCGGGCGTTTACTTCTTCAATGGTTTCATTCGCAATACGTGCCATTAATTACCCGCAGCCCTTTTCAGATACAGCTGGCGACCCGCATCAACATGCTCGTCAAGCGAGCGGGTAAATACATGAGTTCCCTGAACAGGATCTGTCAGACGAAAATAGAGGTAATTCGACCGCGGCGGATCAAGGGCAGCAGCAAGTGCGG
>CAZQEF010000201.1:3689-3915 GCA_964592325.1 uncultured Treponema sp.
GTTATCCCCGGATTTGAAATCGGACCGGGAGGAAGACCGGCCCAGAGATACGTATTGTAATCGCTCTGTATTTCCAGGTCCTCCGCCACAAGCCGTGTGGGATGGGGGCTCCCCTGTATTTCAGTAATAATATACTCAACGGTTGAACATGACTGAAGACCCATCCCTATTTTGAGACGATTTGAAAAAACACTTGCAATGAGCGGTGCTTCCCTGGCCACACGGT
>CAZQEF010000202.1:0-3884 GCA_964592325.1 uncultured Treponema sp.
TGTGAACGTGCAACTTTTGTCAAACTCCATGACCGTCGAGTATGATGCCAACATTCAATCGACTGAATCCATAATCGCCGCAGTTGAAAAAGCCGGTTATCAGGCGGAAAAAAAAAACGATAACAGCACCGATACGGCAGCGCAACGGCTGAAACATGAGCAGAAGAAGGCCGGTAATACGATAAAGATGCGCCTGGGCGTGTCCTTTGCGTTCAGCCTTCCGCTCTTATATCTCGCAATGGGGCACATGCTTGCATGGCCGCTTCCTGCTGTCTTTCACGGGACAGAAAATCCGCTCATCTTTGCATTTACCCAGTTTCTGCTCGTTCTGCCGGTGCTTATCGTAAACAGGTCGTACTTTACCCGCGGGTTTGCCATGCTTATCAGGCGGAGCCCGACCATGGACTCTCTTATCGCAATTGGATCAGGCGCGGCGGTTGTATATGGATTTTTTGCCATCTACATGATCAGTTTCGGCGTGGATACCGGTAATGCCGAGCTTGCCCGCCGCTATCAGATGGATCTGTATTTTGAATCTGCCGCGATGATTCTGTCTCTCATTACGCTTGGCAAGTATCTTGAGGAGAACGCGAAACGTCACACCTCAAATGCTGTCGAGAAATTGATACGGCTGCGGCCCCGAACGGCCCGTGTCATGCGGAATGGAAAGGAATCCGAAATACCGGTGACGTCCATTATACCCGGCGATCTGGTTGTAATACGTCCCGGAGAAAGCATCCCGGTTGACGGAACCGTG
Organism: uncultured Treponema sp.; assembly: GCA_964592325.1. GTDB lineage: Bacteria > Spirochaetota > Spirochaetia > Treponematales > Treponemataceae > Teretinema. The sequence continues at coordinate 758 of CAZQEF010000202.1, forward strand.
GTTGAAGGTCGTTCCGCCATGGATTTTTCCGCCATTACCGGCGAGAGCATACCCGTGGAAGTTAAAGAAGGGGACATGGTTCTCAGCGCCGGACTCAATCTTGCCGGATCGGTGACCTTCCGGGCTGAACGCGTTGGTGATGATACAACGCTTGCCCGGATAATTGCACTGGTTGAAGAAGCCGCATCCTCAAAGGCACCCATTTCACGCCTGGCCGACAAATTGAGCTCGATATTTGTACCGGTTGTCATTTTCATCGCATTGATAACCTTTGTCGTCTGGCTTGTTGCAGGAGCAGCATTCACGTTCGCACTTTCCGCGGCGATAAGTGTACTTGTTATTTCCTGCCCCTGCGCATTGGGGCTTGCCACTCCTACCGCAATAATGGTGGGCACCGGAGCGGGTGCGCAAAACGGAGTTCTGGTAAAGAGCGCAGAAGCGCTTGAGATAGCCCACAGTATTGATGTTGTCATTCTGGACAAAACCGGTACCCTGACTACCGGTCGGCCGGTATTGACCGATATCGTTTCGCTCAGCGACCTTGACGACAATGAGCTGATAACCCTTGCCGCGTCCATAGAAAACCGTTCGGAACATCCTCTCAGCATTCCGATAAGGGCAGAAGCAGAAAAGTCCGGCCTCAAACTGAAACCGGTTACCGACTTCCGTGTGCATTTTGGCATGGGTATCAGCGGGGAGCTTGAGGGGAAGCGGTACTATATTGGCAGTCCGAAACTGATGACCGACAACGGGATTGATATTACGCCGGTAATAACCAGAGTACAGAAAATTGCGTCCCAAGGGAAGGTTCCGCTCAGCATAGGGTGTGACGGTACTGTTTTGGGTATTATTGCGGTCGCAGATATCATAAAACCGGGAAGCCAGGAGGCGGTGGCCGAATTTAAAAAAGCAGGAATCGAAGTTGTCATGCTTACCGGGGATAACCCGGCAACAGCAGAGGGTATCCGCAAGGAAGCCGGCATTGACCATGTCTTTTCCCAGATGATGCCGGAAGACAAGATAGACATCGTGAAAAAAATGCGTGCGGAGGGAAAGAAAGTTGCAATGATCGGTGACGGTATAAACGACGCGCCGTCCCTGGTTGAAGCGGATGTGGGCATCGCAATCGGCGCGGGAACGGACGTTGCGATCGAGTCCGCGGATATAGTTCTTGTCCGCAGCGATTTGCGTGATGCAGTTACCGCAATCAGGCTTGGCCATGCCGTAATAACAAACATCAAACAGAATCTCTTCTGGGCGCTTATATACAATACGCTGGGGATACCGCTTGCGGCTGGTGTTTTTTATACTGCGCTTGGCTGGCAGCTGAATCCCATGTTTGCCGCGGCCGCCATGAGTTTCAGTTCAATTTCAGTGGTACTCAATGCCCTGCGGTTGCATTTCTTTAAGAAAGTGAGGTAGGAACTATGAAGGCAGATAACGAAAAAGTTGCCAGGCTGTTACGCACTGCCCGGGGTCAGATTGAGGGTGTTCTTCGCATGATAGAAGAAGACCGGTATTGTCTGGAGATTTCCGGACAGATAACGGCGGCAGCGTCAATTCTCAAAAAAGCCCGATCTGAAGTACTCCGGGCTCATTTGCGGAATTGCGTAAAGGACACGCTTCTCGCCGGATCCCCGGAGTCCATTTCGGAGAAAGTTGAGGAACTTATTTCCGTAATGGAAAAAAACGACTGATTCCGCTCGACAAGTCGTGACATTACGGAGTATAATGTCACAAAAGTGTATGTGGAAGGTATAGTAATGAAAAATACTGATTCAGCCCGGCTTCGCGAGCGAATTCTGGGACTGACTTCTAATGGGGCAAACGGCGTGTTTGCACAACCAATGGAAGAGAACAAAACGTTTGCCGGTCTTCTTGAAACATTCGTTCATCTTGAGTTTACCGAACAGGAAGCAGTTTCCCACTGGGAAAAAATTCTCGATAACATGGAACATCTTTCAGAAAAGCTCGGGCGTCCGGCCAGTGTGTATCTGTCTCTTGTTGACTATTTTACCAACGAGAACCACGCGTTCAATTCTCCCATGCTTGTTGAAGTCCATGTTTTCCGCCAGGCCGAACGGCTTGCCATGATAGATGGTCTGACAGGGATTTTTAACCGGCGTTACATGGATATGATTCTCCGGAAGGAGTTTAACCGCTGTGACCGGTACGGAAAGTCGCTTTCGGTGTGTATTTTTGACATAGACAATTTCAAAGCGATAAACGACAGCAAGGGGCATCTGTTTGGCGATGAAGTGCTGCGGGAAATATCTTCGCTTATTCGCTGTACGCTCCGGGAAGAGGATATTCTCTGCCGGTATGGCGGTGAAGAGTTCCTGCTTATACTGCCGGAAACCGATGCCGAAGGCGCCTATACACTGGCCGAGCGTATCAGGACGACGGTAAAGGCAGATCCCTTCTTCAGGGATAACGGGGTGACCTTTTCCGGCGGAACCGCTACTTATCCGGCATCGGCATTTGACATAATCAGTTTGATTGAGGCCGCTGACCGCGCCCTGTATCAAGCTAAGTATGACGGGAAAGACCGCATAGCCGAGGCAGTGGAAGAACGCAGGAAGTTCGGCCGGTATCCTCATTCCTGGGATATCGAAGTCTACCATGATAAAAATGCCGTGCCGGTTACCGGCCTGCGAACCCAGAATGTTTCCCTCGGCGGACTCCAGTTTGAGTGTTCCTCCAGCTTCTGCGTGGATGCCCCCATGAGTTTCCGGTTCGTGAGTCTTTGTGATGAGAGGAATGTCGAAGTTCCCGGGAAAATTACCTGGGTGAAAAGAAACAAGAACAAGTATCTGTACGGGGCGTCATTTACGGACACTCCGCGCGAGATTGAAGAAAAACTGGGGTGTACCGATTATGCCCTTGAGGCGCCGGTACTGCATTAAAATAGAAAAAGACCGGTGCATTTCACCGGTCTTTTTTTTTTCTTACCAGTTCTCGGCAAGGCGTTCAAAATAAGCCTTGGGATGAGCGCATGCCGGGCAGGTTTCCGGAGCTTCCTTACCGACATAGATAAAGCCGCAATTGAGACACCGCCAGGTGGTGGGGGATTCCTGAACCCACATGTCGCCGTCTTCAATGTGTTTCGCCATGGCCTCAAAACGTT
>CAZQEF010000203.1:0-3882 GCA_964592325.1 uncultured Treponema sp.
TATACCGCGTACTCGCAATTGCAGGTATTGTACTGGTTGCGGGAGGGGTGATTTTCGGCGGAATAGCACTTGGACGCAAGATACATGCTTTTGCCAGCGGCAGCGGTGAGACGGTGGAATCCCGCCAGCCGGTAACCTACGATATTACCGAAGACGGCTTCCGGAACCGTGTCTATGCCGGGGATTCCCTTACCGTTCACACCGATTCGGGAATTTTCCGGGTCGGCATAGAGGAAACGGCGCCGTCCCTGCGTCTTGAAACACCTACCGGCCCCCGTGTCATTGATCTGGGGCAGGATTTGACCATCGATCTTTCGGGAGACGATATTCCCGATGTCAGGGTATTTGTTGCGGATCTTTTCAAAAACGATCCTTCCCGCGGCGCCGACGTTCATGTGTCAACCGGTGCCGAAGTAGCCGGCACTGTGGCTGATGCGCTTTCCGGGGAGACCGGAGAACCGGGAGAAGGAGATGTTGAGCTCGTCACAGAAAGTGAATCACCCGCTGCCGGAGGTTCACAGGTTCTCTTTGAAGGCGGATCCGCTTATCCGGTTACCATGACCGCTACCTTCCGGGGCTATTGCCTGTTCCGTCATGAAGCGGATCGGACGAATCGTGAAGAACGGTATTATCAGAAATCGGAACAGCTGACCTTGCAGGCAAAGAACGGCATCCGGATCTGGGCCTCCAACGGAAATGCAGTGAAAATCCAGATGATAGCCGGCGGAAAGACCGTAGACTTGCCCTTGAGCCGTCCCGGTGAAGTAGTTGTACGTGATCTCAAATGGATCCGTGACGAGGAGTCGGGCCGGTTCAAGTTCATGGTGCTGGATATCGACTGAGCATGCTCTTTTTTCTTGACCAGTACGGATGCGCAAAAAATCAGGTTGACGGAGAGCTTCTGATCGGCATGCTGCTCGAAAAGGGCTGGGCCAGAACCGACGATCCCGATTGCGCCGATCTCATCATCATAAACTCCTGCGGATTCATTGAATCCGCAAAAAAGGAATCACTCGAAGCCGTCATAACCGCACGGACCGCTTATCCACGGGCCAAAGTTCTGCTGGCCGGCTGTCTTTCCGAGCGCTATGCCGACGATCTCGCCGAATCGCTCTCCGAAGCGGACGCATTCTTTGGCAACGGCGATCTGTCCCGCTTCCCGGAGCTGCTTGATACGCTGTTCCCGGGTAATTCTGCCGTATGCGGAGATGCCGCCAAAATCGCCGTCCTTCGGCCCGCCATCTGCGGGGTACCCGAAGGTGCGCGTCCGGAACTTCTCTCGTTCCCGGGTTCGGCGTATGTCAAGATTACCGAAGGCTGCGACAACTGCTGTACCTTTTGCGCCATACCGCTCATCCGGGGCCCGCTCCGGAGCCGTCCGGTGGAACGAATTGTTACTGAAATTGCCGGTCTCGTCGAACGCGGTGTATGGGAAATAAACCTCATCGGGCAGGATCTCGGCTCCTACGGCAGGGATTCTGCCGCGGACGGCGGCCAGCCCGCGGACGGCATACACCCCGCCGGGAGCGAATATCCCGCCGGCAGCGAACACCCCGCCGGGAGCGAACACCCTGCGAAAGGTGACTGTTCCCCGCTCGCGGAGCTTCTTGCCGCCATTGGCCGGCTTCCCGGCGACTTCCGCATCAGGCTCCTCTATATTCACCCCGACAACTTTCCCCGCGATATCCTGCCCGTCATGGCGGCGGACACGCGGTTTTTCCCCTATTTCGACATCCCCTTCCAGGCGGGAGACGAAACCATTCTCCACAGCATGAACCGCCGGGGAAATCCCGAAACGTATCTCCGTCTGGTCGAGGATATTCGTAACGCATTTAGCGAAAGCCCGTACGGCAAGGCGGTGCTCCGGACCACCTTCCTCGTCGGATTTCCCCGTGAAACCGACGAAACATTCGCCAATACAGCCCGCTTTCTCGCTTCCCTGCACAGTATGTGGTCGGGCGCTTTCATCTGGTCGCGGGAGGAGGGAACTGCCGCGGTGGATTTTCCACGGGCGCCCGCGAAGAAAATCGCTCAAAAACGGCTCGACACCCTGCTGGAAATTCAGCGCCGCATGACGCCGGAGGAACTCGCCTTTTTCGTCGGCACGCGCGTCGAGGTGCTGGTTGAGGAACTCATCCCCCTCTCGGACGACGAACTGGCGCAGAACGCGGAGCACGGCATTTCCCCGACCCGGCTGGCCCTCGCACGCGCCTGGTTCCAGGCCCCCGAGGTGGACGGTTCGGTCGTTCTCCAGTTTGAGGAGGGTTCCACTGATTCACGGGGGAATCCGGTCGCGCCCGGCTCGGTGGTTGAAGCGGTTATCATGCAGGTGAACGGCGTTGACGTGGAGGCGGTGCTTCCATGACGGGAGGCAGCCAGTGACTCCGGAGACCTATCTTTCCGTATTGAACAGCCAGCAGCGCGAGGCGGTAACCCACGAAGGTTCACCGCTTCTCATCCTCGCCGGTGCCGGCTCGGGGAAAACCCGGGTTATTACCACCAAGATCGCCTGGCTTATCGCCGAACGGGGCGTGGAGAGCGAATCCATTCTCGCGGTGACCTTTACCAACAAGGCAGCCCGTGAAATGGCCGAACGGGCGAGGCGGCTCGAACCCCGTTCGGAACGGTCCGTGCTCCGGACCTTCCACTCGTTTGGCGCCTGGTTTCTCCGGCGGAACGCGGCGCTTGCCGGCCTCGACTCGAATTTTACCATTTACGATGACGATGACGCGACCACCCTCCTCGGCAAGGCGCTTCCCGAGCTCACCCGCCAGCAGGTGTCCGCCATCGTCCACCGGATTTCCCGGGCCAAGGACTATTGTTACGGTCCCGACGACCCTCTTCTGGCGGAAATCGATCCCAATCCCGACTTCGCCGACGCCTACCGCCTCTACGAGAAGCGGCTCCGTGAGACCGGCAATGTTGACTTCGGGGATCTCATTCTGCTTCCCGTGAGGATTTTGAACGAACACCATGAGGTGCGCGACCGGATCCGCTCGCGGTTTTCCGTCGTCATGGTGGATGAATATCAGGACTCCAACGTCGCCCAGTTCGAACTCCTGCGCGCAATCACCGGACCGGAGACCTACCTCTGTGTCGTGGGCGACGACGATCAGTCCATCTACCGCTTCCGGGGCGCCGAGGTGCGAAACATCCTCACCTTCGCGGACACCTTCCCCGGAACCACGGTCATCCGGCTTGAACGCAATTACCGCTCGAAAGAACCCATCCTGGACATCGCGTCGCAGGTCGTTGCCAAAAACGAAGGACGGCTCGGCAAAACCCTCATTGCCGAGCGGGGGGAGGGCCGGAAACCGGTACTCGTGTTTCCCGGCTCACAGGATGACGAAACTGCCTTTTGCGCAGAACTCATCTCGAACGCGCACAAGCAGGGTGTTCCCTGGCAGGACTGGGCCATCCTCTATCGGACCAACGCCCAGTCGCTCGGTTTCGAGACCGAATTTCTCCACCGCAAGATTCCCTACAAGGTAGTCGGTTCCCTCAAGTTTTACGAACGCGAGGAAATAAAAGACGCCCTTGCCTTTCTCTCGCTCGTTCTCAACGGCCGTGACGAGGTTGCCTTTCGCCGCATCGTGAACAAACCGGCCCGAGGGCTCGGCGAGGTTTCCCAAAACCGCATTATCGACGAGTACCGCCGCGATGTATTTGATCCGGACGCGGTTTCCGCCGAGCTCGGTTTCGACGAACACCCCGACATTATCTCGGTGGCAGCCCGTATCCTTGAGACCTTCTCCAAAAAAGCACGTTCCGGCCTCGCCGAGTTCATCCACGTAATCGAAACCATGCGCGCCATGCTCGACGAAGGCAGCGCGGGGAAAAAAACTGACGCAAAGGGTCAAACCCCTTCTGCTGCCGGTAACC
>CAZQEF010000204.1:0-3860 GCA_964592325.1 uncultured Treponema sp.
TCCCGGGAAAAGATATTCATGATATAGGCGCTGAATATCGGCAGACCGATGTAAAAGGACAGATGATCAAAACGGTTGAACGCTTCCCAGGGGATGGAGCGAAACAGGTTAAACGCGAAGCGTTCGCCGTATATGAGACTGCGTACCGCCATGATGAGGCAGAACAGACCGAACCACAGCGCTGACCGGTCCCGGCGGCGTATCCAGAACAGGCAAAGATGATACAGTCCCATGGCGAGAAGGGAGCCGAAAATCACCATATCCATGGCGAAATTCCGGATATAGGCAATCTGGATGCTTTCGGTCGAACCGATCCACAGACTGCGGTTCATGCCGCCCCGGCGCTCCCCGAAATTCGCCGCCTGGATCACGAGTTCATTATCCCCTTCCATGAGATCAAGATGTACAATTCCCGTACGGTACCAGTGCCGTGTGGTTTCCGCCGTTTTGCCGGGCTGTCCTGCCGATAAAATTCCATTTCCATTCAAAAAGATCGTTGCCGATGAAAAAATTTCCGGAACACGCAACGAGATATCCCGCATATTGGCCGGGCAGCGCAGGATCAAACGCCAGGAGGCATACCCGTATGGAGACGTATCGCCGGAATAGAACGAGGCAGGATTCAACTGGCCCTCATCGGGCAGATTGACATATCCCGCGGACCGGGATACTGTTTCCGGGGAGCCGGAAAAATCCGATGGAACAAGAAGCTCTTCGGGATAGAATTCCCATTCGCCCTTGAGCTCGACCGGGCCGGTATGGTAAAGGTCGATTGTCGTCAGGTCAAGGAGTCCGTGCTTTGCATGCGGGACAAAAATGTCCGGGTTTACGCATGCGCCGAGCAGGGCAAATGCGATGCCCAGCAGTACAGCAACGGGAAATAGCGTGGCAGAAATGGTTCCTCGTTTCTTTGGCATGACGATCCCTTCAGTTTTCTTGGATATGGGTATACTGGAGATTGTACTATATCTATCCGTGTAATGCCACTATGCAGTGTGCCAAATAACGCCAACAGGAGATGTGAATGGCAAAAATTAAGCTCAAATCAGTCCTTTCTGTTCTTGTTCCGCTCAGTTTACTGGTAATTTTCGCGTTTGCTGTTTCTTTTCCGCAATACATTCTCGATATCACCATTGCCCCGGGATCCCATGACGGCATTGGTACGGAAACGCATGTTCTTGTGGTTTCCCTGGCAGACGGATCGGAGAAAAAGGTGTCTTTTGACCTGAAAAACGTGCCAGCCGGAACCGCTCCCGGGCTCTGTACGGACGAGCCCGGCATTACTGTTGTGCCCGGACCCTTTCGCCTGGCGGAGACCGAAGTAACCGGCGAACTGTGGAATGCGGTGCGGAATTCCTCCGCTTCCGCTTTTTTCAGCCTTTCTGACGTTCCCCGGTCCTCCGGTGACAAGTATCCCCTGGAATGGGTAAGCTGGCGTGAGGCTGTAGTCTTTTGCAACGCGCTGTCTGTTGCGCTCGGGTTCGATCCTGTCTACTATCGCGATGAGGCATTCACCCGTCCGTTCAGATCCGCAGCGGAGCTCGCTTCGGATGATGACCGTGTTTTTGTTAACGGATATTCGACCGGATTCCGGTTGCCGGGCTCCACGGAATGGGAGCTTGCAGCGCGTTATATAGACGGAAGCGAATGGACACCCGGCGGCCATCCGAGCGGCAGTCCACATCCATACTATGTTGATTCCCGCTCTTCATTTTATGCCGTGTATGGCAAGGAAGCGAGCAGTCCGGTCAAAAGCCTCGCATCAAACCGGCTCGGCCTGTACGATATGAGCGGCAATGTCTGGGAATGGTGTTACGACCGCTTTGACTGGCGGCATCCCGTTTCGGCAGACAACGCCGCCACCAGTCCGGCTGCTGGGGAAGCTGCCCGCAAGCGTGTTGTTCGTGGGGGCAGCTGGCTTGGAACCTTCTACCGTATCCAGATCGGCGGCGAGTTCGGAAGCCTGCCCGATCTGGAATCGTTCGGACAGGGATTCCGTATCGCGCGGAGCGGCTGGCAGGAAACGGACAACTAGCCGATCACACGCTCAAGTTCGTCCACGATGCGCGCGAGCGTGTCGCAGGCGGTCTGCACCGGCTCCGGGCTTTCCATGTCGACTCCGGCGACCCGCAGGGAATCAACGGGGAAGCGTGATCCGCCCGACTTGAGGAAAGTAAAGTAGTCCTGTCGTTCGGTTTCTCCCCCGGAGACGACGCGTTCGGCAAGCGCGAGCGAGGCGGAAATGCCGGTCGCGTACTTGTATACGTAGAACGCGTTGTAAAAATGCGGAATGCGCAATCCTTCAAGATCACTCGTTTCCTCAAAGTTCATTTCCGGCCCGAAGTAGGTTTCCAGCAACGCGCGGTATTCCGAGCGGAGAAGATCCGTGGTAAGCGGGGTGCCGCCCTCGACCAGCTCATGGGTACGCTTCTCGTATTCTGCAAACATGGTCTGGCGGTAGAGGGTGGAAAGAATGTCGCTTGCGCGATTTGCGAGGAGATAGGCGCGCATGGTGTCGTCTTCGGCCGTTATCAGAAGGTGGCGGAACAGCAGATCCTCGTTGAAGGTTGAGGCGACTTCCGCCTCAAAAATGGTGTAGTCATACGACATGAACGGATTGTTTCGCGCCGAGTACCAGCTATGCATGGAGTGACCGCCCTCGTGGGCCAGGGTAAAGACGTCGCGGAGCACGTCTTCCTTGTAATTCATGAGAATGTAGGGCCATCCGGTAAAGCCGCCGGACGAGAATGCGCCCGAGCGTTTTCCCCGGTTCTCATACCGGTCTACCCAGCCACCAAGAAGGCCTTCTATGAGCGTTTTGGTGTATTCGGCGCCGAGCGGAGCAAGGGCTTCCCCGATGAGTGCGACCGCGTCTTCGTACGGGGTTATCCGCTTTACATCGCCGACGAGGGGTACATAGACATCGTAATGGCGGAGTTCGTCGACTTTGAGCACTTTCCTGCGCAGGGCATAATAGCGGTGCAGCGGGGCGAGGTTCGCGCGAACGGTTGTTACGAGGTTGTCGTAGACCGACTCGCTCACCCGGTCGGGAAAGAGCGCCATCGCCCGGGCCGACTGGTGTCCGCGGATGCGGGCTTCGGCGACATCCTGCTGGACGGAACCGGTATACAGTGCGGTTATCGTGTGCTTGTGGGCTTCAAACGTATGGTAAAACTTTGAGTAGGCTTCCTTGCGGATCGCCCGGTCGGGATTTTCGAGAAAACGGATCCAGGTTGTCTGGGTGAGGGGTTCCGGGCCGTCCGGCGTATCGACCGTACCGAAGTCAAGATCAACATTGGTGAGGACGGAGAATCCGTTCCGGGGCGTCTGGCTCGCCTCGATAAGGAGGGCGAGCACCCGCTCTTCCTTGCCGGAAAGTATATGCGGCTTCATGCGGAGGAGCCGTTCGAGCCAGATGCTGAACTCCTCAAACGCGGGATCGGCGATCCACTGTCTGAGCGTTGATTCTTCAAGTGCCGTTATGGCCGGGACGAGCCAGCTCGTTTCGGCTTCGAAGGCGCTTGCCGCCATCATGTAGCGTCCGACGCGGCTCTGGGCCTCCGCGGAGCCCTCATCCACCGATTTATTGAGAAAGGCATAGTTGCCGAGCCGTTCCGAAAGCATGTTCGCGTCCCGGTAGCGGGTAACGCATGCCAGCGCATCGCCGGCAGAGGGTGTGCCGGTAAGGGTTTCCCGGTACTCGCAGATGGCAGGGGCCGCCCGGGAGAGTTCCTCAAGCGCGCTGTCCCACGCGGTATCCGAGGCAAAAAGGGAATCCAGATTCCAGCGGTGTTCGGCCGGAACATCTGCCCGGCCGGGTATGCTTGTTTGTTTCATGGTACCAAGATACAATGAAAACT
>CAZQEF010000205.1:0-3854 GCA_964592325.1 uncultured Treponema sp.
AGCCTCGGTCCGTATTTTCTGTATCATCGAGGCGCCTTTCCCGATAACCATGGCTTTCTGGGTTTCCCGTTCAACCACAATAAACGCACGAACCCACAGTTCTTTACCGTTTCGCTTCATCTCCATATCCGCAATTTCAACATAGAGGGCGTGCGGTATTTCCTGTCGGGTATTCAATATGGCTTTTTCCCGGATAATCTCCGCGATACGGAAATCCACATCCTGATCGGTGTAGTATTCCTCCGGGTATAACGGCTCTCCGTCCGGAACGACATCATAGATTGCCGAAAGAAGCGATTTGACATTCTTTCCTTTCTCAGCCGATATTTCCACAATCCGTTCAGACGGAAGATCCGGCAGCACTTTTTCCAGAAAAAGGCGCATCATGCCGGGGCGGGCGTCTTCGCGGTCAATCTTGTTGATACCCACGACCAGCCGGCCGGTAATCCCCGAAAGAAGCTGCACAATGGCTTCCTCCTCCGGCCCGGCCTCACGGCTCGCGTCCAGGAGGTACAGGACGCAGTCGGATTCGGGCAACCGGTCTTTTGCGATACCCTTCAGAAGGATATTGAGCTTTTTGTCGGAATCGTGATATCCGGGAGTATCAATGAATACCAGTTGCCCTATTGAACGGTTTACGATACCGCGAATGGCGTTACGCGTGGTCTGGGGAACGGGAGAAACAATCGAAACCTTGGCTCCCGCCATGGTATTGAGCAGTGTCGATTTACCGGCAGAAGGGCGGCCAATTATCGCAACAATCCCGGACTTCTTTTTGTTATCTGCCATATGGTCAGGATATCCTGATGATGTCTTCTACCAGTTTCAGTACTCCGGTAGGACAGGCGCTGATACATTCTCCGCAGGAATCACAGAGTGTGTAATCCACAACAGGAATCCCGTTGGTCACCTTGATACAGTTTTTGGGACATACTCTTTCGCACTTGGCGCATTTGATGCATCCCACCTTGCAGTCCTTGATAACCTGGGCTTTTTTGGTGTCCCGGTTGGAGCACAATGCGATTGCGCCCGTGCGGTCCGCGGGAACAAGTTCAAGAAGCATATTGGGACAGGCCGCAGTACACAAACCGCACCCGGTACATTTCGTGTAATTGACATGGGGAATGCCGTCCGGTCCCACCTGTATGGCATCAAAGGGACAAGCGACTTCGCAATCACCGAATCCGATACAGCCAAAATCGCAGAGTTTTGTACCATTTACGGCTATTTTTGCCGCTTTGCAGGTTCTTACCCCGATGTAGTCAGCCTTGGGTTTGCAGTGTTCAAGCGTTCCCTGACAGCGGAGGACGACAACTCTGGTTGAAGCGTCAACGTCCACCCCCATGATTTCAGCAACGGCCTGTGCAACCGTTGCTCCGCCGGAGGTACATCCGTCAGGACCCGCCTCGCCGCGAATGATTGCCGAAGCCAGCGCGTCGCATCCTGCATATCCGCAGGCGCCGCAATTGGTCCCCGGGAGAGCCTCGCGCACCAGTGCTTCACAGGGATCAACGTCCACATGGAATATTTTCTTGAAAAATCCGAGCAAAAACCCCAGAAGGGCCGAAAGACCCAGGGAAACCGCAATCGTTGCCAACAATATGTTCATGTCCAACCCCTATTTGATGAGCCCTTCGAATCCGCCGAAAGCCATGGCAAGCAGGCCGGCAGCCACAAAAAGAATGGGCATGCCTTTCAGAAAACCGGGAATGGGCGCAACCTTGAGCCGTTCGCGGATCCCCGCGAGCAGAATAAGCGAAAGAAAAAATCCGCAGGCAACGCCCACTGCGTATACCAGAGACTGTATGAAAGAATAGCCCTTGATTATCACGTCAAAGGTAACCGCAAGAATCGCACAATTGGTAGTGATGAGCGCGAGATACACACCCATGGAACTGTAGAGCGCGGGAGCGGTTTTCTTGAGATAGAACTCAACAAGCTGCACCAGCGAGGCAATTACCAGAATGAACACCAGAATCTGGAGGAACTCAAGATTATAGGGCTTGAGCAGGCCGTTATACACCGGCCAGGTAACTGCCGTTGCGAGTACGGTAACAAATATGACGGCAACACCCATTCCGGTCGATTTTTTTATGTCGGTAGACATACCGATAAAGGGACAGAGTCCCAAAAACCGCATGAGAACGATGTTTTCTATCAGCATGGCAGAAAGGAAAATCTTTACCAGATCGGTCATTGTGCGGAACCTCCCCGTTCAAAACTCTTTTTAAGCATCATGTTGACGGCGATAAACATTCCGAACACGAAAAATCCTCCCGGTGATTTGGCAAAAAAACCCATGGCATACCCCAGTCCCATTCCAAGCGAATCGAAAACAACCCGGTCAAGGGGCTGCTTTGACGCGAACGATTCAACCCGTCCCATGATGATGCAGTTAACGACAATGAGCGGAATGAATACTCCCAGTGAGCCGGAAAGCTCCGGAAGGAAGGCTTTCATGACCAGATCCACGATGGTGGTAAAAGACGCGATAACTACGATAAAAATCGGGATGCGCACCGCGGAGGGTATCATCTTCCGGAAGAGGCTGATAATCACTTCGCTCATGAGAAGAACAAAGGTCATTGCAAGGCCCATACCGATTCCGTTGGCCACACTCGTGGTTATGGCAAGCCCGGAACACAGGCCGATCATGAGCGCGAGCAGCGGATTCTCCCGGACGATACCGTTTGTAAACAGTTCTCTATAATTTTTCATGCAGTTCCCCTACTCCCATTGTGGTATTTCATTCAGAACAAAGGGCTCGCCCGCAGCGGGACCGGATATTCCACCATGATTTTCTGCAAGGTACCGGCTTCCTTCCCGGGCAGCGATCTTGATGATGTTCGCGACACCCAAAGTCGATATGGTCGCCCCGGAAATCGCGTCAATGTCACCATCCGGCATCGTCGGCGCAACCAGATACGCGTCGTCAACCGCCTTTCCGGTGAACAATTCATAGAATTCGGGCTCAACCATGGCGTAGCCGTAGTTTTTTGTATCGCTTGTTTCAATGATGCGGATGCCGGCAAGGGTCCGGTCGGGGCGAACCGCAACCAGAATGGCCGAGGCTTTATACGTTTGTCCGCGCGCCAGAACGGCCGCTCCGGCAACTTCGTCGCCGTCCCGCACGAGCCATGCGCCGTCAAACACAACAGAGCGTTCAATCGTATTCTCAATTTCTCCGGATACATCCACACGATCAAGGTTTCCCCAGATATCGGAAAGAGCCTGATCCACGCTCATGGGGGCGGCTTCCTTCACGACGGGGGCGCTACCGCTGCCGGCCGTGCCGCCGTGATGTTCGGCAAGATACTCGCCGGCGTGATGCGCCGTAATCTGGACGATGCGGGTGACTCCCCGGGCAGATATCGTTGATCCGGAAATTCCGTCAATATCGTTGCCAAGTTCGAAACTGTCGTCCGCCGATTTACCGGAAAACTGGTCAATAAAGGAACTCTCTTCCGTTTTTGTGCCAACTCCGGCTGTATCGTTATTCTCGATGAATACAACCGGCTTGAGAACCCGGTCAGGAGAGACACCCACAAGCAGCGTTGATGTTTTATAGGTAGCACCGGTTGAGCGGACAATCACTCCCAGAACATCGCCCCCCGATTTCGCGATATAGGCGGCGTCAAAGGTTACCGACGAAATTCCGCTTTCGGGGAAATCGGCGACAGGGTCAAATTGATCCGCGTCGGGATAAATCCGCCGCAATCCGGCGTTTTGCGCCTTCTCTTCATTCGCCTTGATGTATGGCTCGGTAAAAAGATGCACCAGGGCAAGACAGAGGCTGGCGGCTACTGTAAAGGCAGCCAGTGTACCGGATAGTTTTGCCATGCTTTTCATTTTAC
>CAZQEF010000206.1:0-3853 GCA_964592325.1 uncultured Treponema sp.
AGATACTACTGATGCGTAACAGACAACAGTTCATGCTGATATTGTTGATTATCGTTCTGGCCATACCGGCCGTTTTCGGTCTTGAAACCGATGATCTTTTTTCCCATGAGCAGACCATACTCCTTCCGGAAGAAGCGCATGATTACTATTCGATAGAGCTTTCGGGCATCCACTACCGGAACGCGCAGAGTGATCTGGATGATCTTCGTGTACGGGATTCGCGGGGTGTCTATTGTCCTTACGTGTTCAATTCATCACGGTATGAAGAAACGAGCGAAACGCTTTCATACGGTGCCGCATCAATCGGAGTTACGACGGAAAAGGTGAATGACGTACCGGTAACGCATCATGATTTTCAGGTTGTCGATTTCCCGGATGAAGGAGAAATCAACTCAATCGTTTTTGATTCCGGCGCGGAAAACTTTTCCTGCCAGGTGCGCGTTTCTGCACGGACGGCAAAGGGAGACTGGCGGCCCGTCGCTACCGACACGGTATACCGTCTGGATGATGTGGAGAAAATGGTTGTTGAATTGAATGAATGCCCGCTTTATCAGTTCTGGCGGATTACGGTGGATTCACCGTCGCCGTTTGACCCGCTTTCAATTGAACCGCGCCTTGACAGGAAGCGGAGTGAGTCCCGGGGATTCATCAAGGAGACCGTTCTTGATTTTGAAGATGAAACGGGAAACAGAAAGACGATCCTGAACGTCAAGAATCCCGACCGGCTCCGTCTGGTCTCCCTGACGCTGGAAACGAAAGCGCTGTTCAAGCGCCAGGTGCTCCTGTATTCCGGGAATTCACGGCTCGCGGAAAAACAGCTGTACCGTATTCCCTCCGGTGAATCCGTTGCCGTTGATACCACCATTGAGCCGGATGCACCCTGGCTGCAGCAGGAATCATTCCGGCTCATCATCGAGGATCTCGATGACCAGCCGCTTCCGGTAGAACGGATTACCGCGCGGTATAAAAAGGATTATCTGGTATTCAGGCCGAGCGGATATCCGCCCTATATGCTGGTATACGGGAACGAATCGCTCGATAAAGCGGTATACGATCTTGCTTCATACAGGGAAGAAGTATTGGCACGGAAACCGGCCGCCGCCGCTCTTGCATCTCCGGTTATCCACGCTGTTGAAGAACCGCAGAACGACAACGGCAAGACGCTCTTTACGGTCATCGTTATCGTTTCTGCGATTCTTATGTTTGTCCTGTCTCTTGTGATCTTCCTGAAAAAGCCGGGAACACCACGGTAATCGTCTAGAACCGCCAGGTCAGCTGGATCGTGCCGGTTTTGTTGGCAAGAAACAGCGCCGCCCTGAAATTCTGGAAGTCCATGAACGGCCCGAATTTGAAAGAGTGCTTTATGTATACATCACCGCCCGGTGAAAGCATGGTTCCGGATTCATCCTTGACGTAGTCGTAGGAGACAGACTGCGTCCTGTTGACGAATTGGTGGTATTCCATAAAGAGCCCGATGTCCCACGAGTCGGGAGTACCGAACTGGAATTCGTAGCCGAGTCCGTATCCGAACGTCCAGGGGTTGTCCGTCAGATTGAACATGTTGGCGGTGCCGTCCACCTCTTCACGAAGCGAAGCGTACGACCCGTCCTCATAGGTTACGATACCCTGTAAATAAACCTGCATGAGGACCCTGTTCAATTTGAACAGCATGCCGGGCTGTATTATCATTTCGGCGGAATACCCGTCAAGATAATTTTTTACGTTTATGCCGGCGCTTTCAAGAGCCGCTCTCTCTGAATCCAGAAATTCCGGTTCATACCAGGTATAGCCGCCGCTGAGCGCCAGTCCGAAATACGGGAGGACGGCGTTCCTCTCTTCCATTGATTTGTGGTAATTCATCCCGACGGTCGCGGTTCCTGCCCGATATTCTTCTATGGAATACTCGCGGTTTGAAATGGAATTCTTTCCGGTAAACGCGGCGGTGGCGTAGGGATGGAGACCTTTCTCCGTGTCCGCCAGAGACGGTTTTACTGTGGTCGCTATTCCCGTCAGGGACCGGGAGGAAAGACCCGCGGTATCATTTGACATACATCCTGCCAAAGAGGCCAGTACCAGTACCAAAAACAAACAGCCAGTAACAGTTTTCATGGTTTTTCCTTTCCATACATGGTTTTATCTGGAGTATATCACAAAAATACTGAAAACAAGACAGGAAACGCAAGAATTTGACAGACCTTCCGGAAATCATAAGATTAAGGTAACAGGCACTTCGATAAAGTAGCGTTTTTTTTTACGTGGTATCAGGGAAAAGGGTTCTACCGAATGGTACATAAAAAGAAACACAAAGGTATATCATGGCTTGTCGGGTTGGGTGTCTTTTTTCTCTTGCTGAAAGTGGACTACGATGTTGCGGTCATTACGGCAGCCCTCCTCATACTTGGATTTACCCTGGTTTTTGACCGGGACAAGTTGTGGGCATGGATTCCCGCGCTTGGTATGGGACTCTTATTTGTCTTTTTGGTTCGCGACATGTATGCAGGCTACAATGTTTTTACCCTGAAGATTCGGGGGATCATGCTCTTTCCCGTGCTTGCCTGGTCGCTCATGCTGATGCTCTGGTATCTGGTGATAGAGCCGTATTTTCATCATGATGTATGGTGGAGGAAATGGCTGGTGAATGCCCTTCTTTTCTGCATCGGACTCATAGGTTTTGAAGTTATAGGCTACCATATTCTGGGTGTCCGTTTGAGCGCCGGAACTGCATATCAGGGCTGGCCGTTTCTGGATATCTTTCATTCACCCTGGTGGATGCAGATTGGTTATTTTCTCAACGGAATCCTGTTTATCGGTTGTGTGGCATTCGTTGACAATGCACGGAGATGGAACAGGAAGAATCCCGGAAAAGGGAGATCGATCCCCTGAAGCTTGACAGCTGAATAATGCTGCCGTATCCTGAAAGCCAGCAGTACATCAACCAGGGGGTCTGCATGCTTGAATCTCGTCCGGTGGTCTTTCGTCTTTTCCTGGCCCTTTTATTTCCGGCCCTGATTGTTCTTGTCGCGCTCTATCTGACCGGCAGCATGTTTCAGCTCCACGCATCCAGTACCGTTACGGCTCTCGTTCTTTGTGTTGTCGTGTACGGCTTCTTTTCATTTGTGACCATGTATTTCCTGGTTATTGCCCGAATACGGAAACTTGATCATTTCATTGCTGAACAGAAATCATCCGAGGGAGACCTGACCGTGAGGATTCCGGTCACAGGAGCGGACGAACTCGCCAATTTCGCGCGGGTTCATAATGTGTTTATTGCCCGTATCCACCGCATCATCTTCAAGCTCAAGAATGTAATAGAACGGAGCAATTCCCTGGGAAGGGATCTGGCTTCGAGCGCAGTCGAAATGTCGGCCTCAATCGAGGAGATAACGTCAACAACGAATGCCATGGCGCAACGGGAAAAAACACTGAGCGGATTCATACATACATCGAGAATGGAAGTCGGAGAGATCAGTTCGGCAGTTCGGGATATTTCCGGAATGATTCAGCATCAGTCATCATGTGTGAGCCAGTCGTCCGCGGCAATAGAGCAGACTATTGCGTCAATTGCCAGTATCAGTCGTCTTTCAGAAGGAAAGAAATCACTCATTACCAATCTGGATACCCTTTCACATGAGGGGGAAGAATCCATGTCCCGCAGCCTGGACTTCATGACCCGGATTACCCAGTCTCTGGATGTCATACAGGACATGATAACGGTAATCAATGCTGTTGCGTCCCAGACGAATCTTCTGGCCATGAACGCCGCAATAGAAGCAGCGCACGCGGGGGAGCATGGCAGGGGTTTTGCTGTTGTTGCCGATGAAATACGAAAACTTGCAGAAACAACCGCTCAGAA
>CAZQEF010000207.1:0-1658 GCA_964592325.1 uncultured Treponema sp.
ATTATCCGCAGAGCCGGCACTTCATTGACCGCTGCGACGAGATCGGTCTTCTGGTATTCACGGAGATCCCCGGCTGGCAACATATCGGCGACGATGCGTGGAAGGAAAGCGCGGTACATCAGGTTGAAGAAATGATTCTGCAGTACCGGAATCATCCGTCAATATTTCTCTGGGGCGTCCGCATCAATGAATCGGCCGACGATCATGAATTCTACGCGCGGACCAACGCGCTCGCGCGTCAGCTTGACCCCGGTCGTCCCACGGGCGGAGTCCGCTATATAAAACACAGCGAACTCCTCGAAGATGTGTACACGTACAACGACTTTTCGCACACCGGGAACAATGCCGGTGTCGAACGGAAGAGTGCCGTAACAAATCGTCGGTACGCACCGTATCTCGTGAGCGAGTACAACGGGCACATGTTTCCGACGAAAGCATTCGATGACGAAACACACCGGCTTCGACACGCGCTCCGCCATGCGCGCGTTCTCAACGATGTGTACCGCGCGTCAGATGTACTCGGCGGATTCGGCTGGTGCATGTTCGATTACAATACGCACAAGGATTTTGGCAGCGGCGACCGTATCTGTTATCACGGAGTGCTGGACATGTTCCGGAATCCGAAACTTGCCGCCGCGGTCTATGCGTCGCAGCAAGAAGACAAACCGGTTCTGGAAATCAGTTCATCCATGGATGTGGGCGAGTATGCCGGAAGCATCCGCGATGAGGTTGTCGCGTTTACCAATGCCGACGAAGTGCGTCTCCATAAAAATGACCGCTTTATCAATTCGTTTACGCGGGATACCACCCGGTGGCCGGATCTGCCCCATGCGCCGATCATCATTGACGATTTTCTCGGGGATCAGCTCGATGAGGAAACGCAGCTTCCGCGCCGGGCGCGGAGAATTCTGAAAAAACTGCTTCTGCTCATCGCACGTCATGGCCCGGCGCATCTTCCTTTCCGCGCACTGGTGCTCGCCGGGATACTCATGCTCCGTTACCGTATGAACCGGGACGAGATTACCGACTACTATACCCGGTATATTGGAAACTGGGGACAGGAAGCGACCCGGTACCGGTTTGACGCGTTGAAAGGCGGGCGAGTTGTCGCGAGTTGTGAGAAGCGCGCCATGCGGGATATCAACCTTGATATACGCGTTGATCACACTGTATTGCGCGAGGTTGATACCTGGGATGTTGCTGCAATCCGGATACGGGCGTTGAGCGACGCGGGTAATCTGTTGCCGTACTGCATGGAACCGGTTGTGCTCGAAACAAGCGGTCCCGTCGAAATTATCGGCCCGTCCATCCTGACTCTCCGCGGAGGGATGACGGGAACGTACGTACGCTCCTGCGGATGCGCGGGAGCTGCCGCGCTGCGGATACTGCTTCCAGGACGGGAAACGCGGGAAGTGAATTTTGAAATAACTGTCGGGGAGGCTCAGCGATGATACGGGAAGAAAATGGATTATTTCTGCTGCAAACCAACCATACACAGTATATGTTTTTCAGGCGGGAAACCGGTCATCTTGAACACCTGTATTACGGGGAGCGGTACTACGGACCTTCTGCGGAAGCAATGAGACAGAAACAGATATTCCTTCCCGGGAGCGCTGTTGGTTATTCACCGGTAGAGTCCGCACTCAATCTTGAAAACC
>CAZQEF010000207.1:1668-3837 GCA_964592325.1 uncultured Treponema sp.
GGAAGGGAGACCTCCGTGAGCCTCTTCTCGTTGCAACAACGGCCAACGGTTCGCGAACCCGCGATTTTCTCTACGATTACCACGAAATCATGTCCGGCAAGGATGACGATTCGTCGGGCCTCCCCGGTTCGTACGGAGCGGACGATGAAGTGGACACGCTCATCATTGCCCTGAAAGACGCGACAAGCGGACTCTCCCTCGTGCTGCGATATCATGTATATGCACATTGCGACGTGATTACGCGGAGCGCCGAACTCGTGAATGATGACGCGGCGCCGGTCCGTGTTTCCCGGCTTTTGAGCACGCAGCTTGATATTCCGGACGGCGAGTACGCCATGACTACCTTTACCGGCGCCTGGGCGCGCGAGATGCAGAAAAACACGCAGCCTGTTGCAGGCGCGAAATTCGTGAACAGCACCGTCGCCGGGATTTCAAGCAACCGCTGCAATCCGTTTTTCATGATACACGCGATTGACGCCGGAGAAACGCACGGCGAGTGTTTCGCGTTCAATCTCGTGTACAGCGGGAACCACTACAGTGTGGCGGAACGGAATCCGTACGGCAAAGTCCGCGTGTTGACCGGCATCAATCCGGAAGGATTCGAATGGACGCTCCGGCCGGGTGAGCGCTTTCGTTCTCCGGAAGCGGTGATGGCTTTTTCGTCGTCGGGCTTCTCCGGCATTTCCAAAGCGATGCATGCGTTTGTCCGCCGGCACATTGTACGCGGCGAATGGCAGTGGAAGGAGCGGCCCATCCTGTTCAACAGCTGGGAAGCATCATATTTCGATATCAACGAATCCCTCCTGGTACGGCTTGCGAAAAAGGCGAAGAGCCTCGGTATCGAACTGTTTGTGCTCGACGACGGCTGGTTCGGCAAACGTGACGGAGACAATAGTTCTCTCGGTGATTGGGTGGAGAACCGGAAAAAGCTTCCCGGCGGGATTGCCGGCCTTGCGAAGAAGGTAACCGCGTCCGGGCTCTCTTTCGGGATCTGGGTTGAACCGGAAATGGTGAACACAGACAGCGATCTCTATCGCGCGCATGAGGACTGGGCGGTACAGGTTCCGGGACAGCCTCACTCCGAAGGGAGGAATCAGCGCATTCTCGACCTTTCCAATCACGACGTGCAGGACTATCTGATCGATTCGATGCGGCGGATATTTTCTTCCGGCGACATTTCCTGCGTGAAGTGGGACATGAACCGGGTGTTCTCTGACTGGTATTCCCCGCATCTCGCGCCGGCGGAACAGGGTGGTTTTCTTCACCGGTACGTTCTCGGATTGTATCATGTACTCGCAACACTTACCGGGGAGTTCCCGCACATCCTCTTCGAGGCATGTGCGTCGGGCGGGAACCGGTTTGATCTCGGCATGCTCTGCTTCATGCCGCAGATCTGGGCGAGCGACAACACCGACGCGGTGAGCCGTCTCGATATCCAGGAAGGCTACAGCTACGGGTATCCGCCTTCGGTCATGGGCGCCCATGTTTCCGGCGCACCCAACCATCAGACCCTCCGGCGCACTCCCGCGGAAATGCGGTATCATGTCGCGTCGTTCGGCCTGCTCGGGTATGAATGCAACCTCCTGGACTTTCCCCCGGAACGGCAGAACGCCATCCGGGAAGAAACGGAACGTTACAGAAAGTGGCGTTCGGTGTTCCAGTTCGGCTCTTTCTACCGAATTCCCCATCACCGGGTTCGAGCATGGATGATCGTCGCGCCTGACCGGAGGCGCGCAGTGCTCAGTATCTTCCAGGTTCTCGTGCAGGCAAGCCGGCCCGACTTGCGTATCCGCGGACGCGGCCTTGACGAGGGATTGAGCTACCGATTCTACAGTATACCGGCACCGGTAAGCATCAAGGAGTTCGGCGACCTCATCAACACTGAATCTCCGGTGCATATCCGGGACGGCTCGCTGGTACAGGATCTCGCCGCGAAGTTCTACAAGCTCTCCGGTGAAACGGAGGAGTACATACTGTCCGGCGCACAAATCATGAACGGCGGAGTTTCATTAAAACAGGCCTTTATCGGTATGGGCTTTACTGACGAGGTTCGTCTCTTCCAGGATTTCGCGTCCCGGACCTTCTATCTGGAAGCGGTTGAAGGGGAAAAATGAGTTAACAATGTCCGTGCGATCAGATCGCCCGGATAGAATTGTCCAGATCCTTGAA
>CAZQEF010000208.1:0-2481 GCA_964592325.1 uncultured Treponema sp.
GGATCGGCAAGAGCGAAGGCGCCGAGGTACAGTTCTCGGTGGACGGAACCGGCGACTCGCTTACCGTCTTTACCACCCGCCCCGACACCCTTTTCGGCGCGACTTACATGGTCCTTTCACCCGAGCATCCGCTTGTGGAAAAAATCGCCTCGGCAGAACAGAAGGATGCCGTTCTCGCCTACCGCGAGGCCGCTGCAAAGAAGAGCGACCTTGAACGCACCGATCTCGCAAAGGAAAAAACCGGCGTATTCACCGGCGCCCATGCCATAAATCCCGTAAACAATACCCGAATCCCCATCTGGATATCGGATTATGTCCTCATCTCCTACGGAACCGGCGCCATCATGGCGGTTCCCGCGCACGACGAACGAGACTGGGATTTCGCCAAAGCGTTTGATCTGCCGATTATCCAGGTGGTAGCCTCTGCCGAAGAATGGCAGGAAAAAGGCGCTGACGGCGACTATTCTGCAACACCGGAAGCCTGTACGGCCGCAGACGGATTCTCGGTCAATTCACCCGGGTTCAACGGCCTCGGCACGCAGGACTGCATCAACAAAATTACCGCCTGGCTTGAAGAGAAGAAAATCGGCAAGAAAGCCATTAACTACAAGCTCAGGGACTGGCTCTTTTGCCGGCAGCGCTACTGGGGAGAGCCCATGCCCCTCATCCACTGCGACAAATGCGGCGTAGTACCCGTGCCCGAATCGGATCTCCCCGTCCGGCTCCCCGATGTGGAAAGCTACCTGCCTACCGGGACCGGCGAAAGCCCGCTTGCGGGAATCGACGAGTGGGTAAACACCACCTGCCCCGTCTGCGGCGGAAAAGCGCGCCGGGAAACAAACACCATGCCCCAGTGGGCCGGTTCCTGCTGGTACTACATCCGTTACCTTGATCCGATAAACTCAACCGCGTTCGCGGACAAGAGCAGGATTGACTACTGGCTCCCGGTAGATCTGTATGTTGGCGGTGCCGAACATACGGTCCTCCATCTCCTGTACGCCCGGTTCTGGCACAAAGTGCTCTTTGATCTCGGCCTCGTAAACAGCCCGGAACCCTTCCAGCGCCTGATCAATCAGGGCATGATCACGAGCTATGCCTACCAGAGGAAAAACAAAACACTCGTACCCATGGACGAAGTCCGCGAAATTCCCGGAAAGCCCGGCGAATTCGAGGAAACCGCGACCGGGGAGGAAGTGGAGCGGGTTATCGCCAAGATGTCCAAGAGCCTCAAGAACGTCATCAATCCCGACGACGTCATCCGGGATTTCGGCGCCGATTCCTGCCGCATGTACGAAATGTTCATGGGCCCGCTTGTAGTGTCAAAGCCATGGAACACACAGGGACTCGTCGGCATACAGCGGTTCCTTGAAAAAGTCTGGAGCGTATCGGAACGGCCAATGACCGGATCTGTCAATGATTCAATTGAAGACACCTCGACACCGCAAGCCGAACAGATTACCCGGCTCCTGCACAAGACCATCAAAAAGGTAACGGACGACACTGCCAGCCTCAACTTCAATACCGCCATAAGCCAGATGATGATCTTCATCAACGAGCTCGCGAAATTCGATTCAGTCCCGAAAGCGGTATGGTCGAGTTTTGTGCTGCTGATTGCGCCGTACGCCCCGCACCTGGCGGAAGAACTCTGGGAACGGCTGGGGAAAACGAAGACCATCGCGTATGAACGCTGGCCAAAGGAAAACCCCGCGTTCTGCATCGACGATACGTGCACCATTGTGGTACAGGTAAACGGGAAACTCCGCGACAAATTCGAAGCCCCGCTTGATGCACCAAAAAACGAACTTGAAAAAACGGCACTCGCCACCGATGGCGCAGTACGGTTTATGGACGGAAAAACTCCTAAAAAAGTTATCGTTATTCCGAACAAGCTCGTCAATATAGTCGTATAGACACCGTAAACTTCAGGAGTACTCATTTGAAGACGCACGAATCCCGCGAAGCAGTACTGGCGGAAACGCCGGTACTGCGCGCCATTTTTTCCATGGCTGTACCCGTAATACTCGGCATGCTGGTTCAGGTATTTTACAACATGGTCGATACCTTCTTTATCGGAAGGCTCAACGACGTTCACCAGCTTGCCGCATCCGGCATCAGCTTCCCGTTTTTCATGATCATGATGTCGTTCGGTAACGTGATCGGCGTAGGAACCGCGTCGCTGGTTTCACGCTATCTCGGCATGAAAAAACGCGAAGAAGCCGGCAGCATTGTCTCGCTCTCGATTGTGCTCAACGTACTCGTTGCGCTTGTTTTGACGCCGGTACTGCTCGTCTTTCTTGACCAGATAGTCCTGCTGCTTGGCGCGCGGGGACCCACCACAGGGCATACGGTACACTATCTGTTCCCCCTCATCTGCTGTTCGGTCATCACCATCAGCAATTTTTCTCTCTCAAATGTGGTCCGTTCGGAAGGAGCTGCTTTTCATGCAATGACCGGCCAGATACTCGGCACCGTTACCAATAT
>CAZQEF010000208.1:2491-3805 GCA_964592325.1 uncultured Treponema sp.
GTTATCGGCAACCTCGTCAGCGTGGTGTACTATCTTTCCTGCTACGCCGGGAAATCAATGCTGCATCTGAGTTTTACACGATCAATGTTCCGCCGGAGCCATTTGTCCGGCATTTTATCCATCGGCTTTCCTTCCGGCCTTAACCATGTATTCATGTCTATTGCCGTAATCGTTACCAACAATCTTGCTTCAGCCTACGGTGCGGCGGTTCTTGCGGCCATGGGTATCGCGCAGCGGGTAAACAGCCTCGCCATCCTTTTCCTGGTCGGACTCGCGGTTGGCTGCCAGCCGCTTGTCGGATACAACTATGGCGCTAAAAACCGCAGGAGGCTCTTTGCCATCATCAAAACAAGCATGAGCCTCTCCATCATCTCGGGGCTGGTCCTCTCGGCCCTTTTCGGTGTTTTCAGCCGGTATGCCGTTGCGGTATTTACCACCAACGCTGATGTAATACGGCACGGCACGCTTATGCTCCGGGCAATGGCGGTTGCCGCGCCCTTTGTCGGCATCGTGATGATCTGTATGAACAGTCTCCAGGCGCTCGGGAAGGCCGTACCGTCGCTCATCCTCTCAAGCGGCCGGCAGGGTGTTTTCTACATCCCCATCCTCTTCCTGTTCACCCGCCTTTTCGGCCTGACCGGTCTCATTTTTTCACAACCGCTGGTAGACATTCTCATGAGCGTTACCGCCTCGTTCATGCTGTACCGGGTACTCAAAAAAGACACCCATATCGCCACACAGGAATCCTTGCGCTAACGATACACTTTGCAGTACACTATCCGGCAATGGATAAAAACGTATCGTGCGAACCATCAGCCCGGACACGGCTGGTCAAGACCGCCGCCGCTATCGCGCTCGGCGGCAATTTCCTCCTCGCGGCCGCAAAACTGGCAACCGGGCTCTATTCCGGGAGCCTTGCAGTCCTCGGAGACGGCATCGACTCGTCAACCGATGTGGCGATTGCGCTCATGGCGCTCGCCGTAGCCTTCGTCATTGACCGCCCGTCGGACAAGAAGCACCCCTGGGGGCATGGCCGCGCCGAAACCATTGCAACCGTCGTTCTCTCCTTTATCGTTATGCTCGCCGGGTTCCAGCTCATCCTTTCTGCATACCGGACACTGGCCGCGGGTGCCGCTACTCAAATTCCTCCCAAACTGACCCTTGTTGTTACCGCCGTATCCATAGCAGGAAAACTCCTTCTGGCGCTGAACCAGTGGCATATCGGCAAGAAAGCCGGCAGCGCCATGATCCTGGCAAACGCTAAAAACATGACATCGGATATACTGATCTCGGGATCAGTCTTTGCCGGACTGG
>CAZQEF010000209.1:0-3804 GCA_964592325.1 uncultured Treponema sp.
CCGGACGTATTGACCGCTTCAAGAAGCGCTACAATATCAAGGATAACTGATCCGGTAAACAAAACTGCCCTGACGGGCAGTTTTTTTTTCTTTGTATCAGGCATCATACCGGTGTAAACTTTATTTCATAATGATGAACACCACAGATCCTGTTGTATTCTGCCACGGACTTTTCGGATGGGGCGCTGACAAGTTCGGCGGTTTCCCCTATTTTCTCTCCGTTCACCGGCTTCTTCAAAAGTACCCGGACAGATATCCTCCATGCATTTTTCCGTCAACCGGTCCTGTTTCGTCAATTCATGATCAGGCCTGTGAACTTTTTTACCAGCTCACCGGCGGTCGTGTGAATTACGGCGCAGACCACGCCCGCAAATACGGCCACGCCCAATATGGCCGGGATTATACCGGAAAGGCATTGTATCCGTCCTGGGATGCGGACCAACCCCTGGATTTTGTGTGCCATTCAATGGGAGCTCCGGTTGTCCGTATGCTGCAGTATCTTCTTGCGGAAAATTTCTTTACCCGGGAAGACGGGAGCACGTACCGGACAGAATCCCGGTGGATTCGCTCCGTTACCACGATTTCCGGTGTCCATAACGGTTCCACACTCACCTGGACACTTGGTGTTGATCCGCTGAGCGGTAAAATCAACAAGGATTCACCCGGACTGAAAATTCTCCTCGGTATTCTTGAACGGTATGCGCGGCTTCAGGCCAAACTGCCGGGCGTATCGCGTTTTTATGACCTCATGCTGGATCAGTGGGGTATCGTTCCCGGAACGGAGGAACGTGAACAGATGAGCCGGCTGCTCGAGGATACGGATTATATCGATTCGCTTGATAACGCGCTGTATGACCTCACGCCTAACGCAATGGAAGAAACCAACAGAAAGCTTGTGGAATATCCGGACACCTGGTATTTCAGTTATGTTACCCGTTCAACCATGCCGTTTGGAAGTTTTAATCTGCCGGTACCGTACTGGACGCATATTTTTCTGTTTCCGTCAGCACTTGCCATGGGAGTACGGGATTTTCCGGATCAGGCATTTCCGAAAGGAACGGAAAGGCTCTGGCGAGCAAATGACGGCATGTGCAATGCCTGGTCCCAGGACTGCCCGAAACTCGGGAGGGATAAGCCTTCAAGAGCGGAAAAACGTACGAGAAATGAACGAAAGTCGCGCGAATGGGATAAGGGGATATGGCATCTCATGAGACGTTCACGTAAATATGATCATGGGGAAGTTGCCATGCTGCCGCATATTTTCAGGAGATGGGCGCTCATGCGCTATTACGCAGCCATTTTCAGAACAATAGACCGGATTCGCTCATAAGAAACAATCGTCCCGTATTCTGCCGGAGAGTACGCTGCGGATCATGCCGGACAAGCCAGTCTCCTCAGGGAAGCTGAAATTTCCACATGCGGTGAATCTTGCGGTTGCGGAAATCTTCCGGTATGGACCAGTCGCCAAGATCGGTAATGACTGTAGCGGGATTTGCCGCGCCTCCACCGACAAGATCGGGATCAAATTTGAGTTTCCGTGAATTCGTCGAAAAAAGAAGTGTTCCGCCGGGAGAGAGCACGGCGAGGCACAGTCGGCACAGTTCCGCCCAGTCGCGGTTTATATCAAAAATATCATCAAGTTTTTTTGAATTCGAAAAAGTCGGAGGGTCGCAGATAATGAAATCCCACCGGTCTTTTGAGCGTATGGCATTCCTGAGAAAGCTGAGCACGTCCTGGCGGTAAAACACGAACGGCGTTTTTGTATCCGGAGGTTTTTTTTCATCACCGGAAGATGTGGAATCGGCAAATCCGTTGATCGCCATGTTATCAACAGCCCATGACAGGTATGTGCGTGAAAGATCCACCGAGGTAACGGCCGAAGCCCCGCCTGTGGCCGCGTGTACGGTAAAAGCGCCGGTGTAGCAAAAAAGGTTCAGTACACGTTTCCCTGAAACAGTGTTATGGACAAGAAGACGGGCAGGGCGGTGATCGAGAAAGATTCCGGTATCAAGATAGTCGGAAAGATTGACACGGAATTTCGCTCCGCCTTCATCAATAGTGATGCAGGTTCCGCGTTCGCTGATACGGTCATATTGCGATTCTGTTCCCCGCTGCCGGCGCCGGATCTTCGTGTGGATATGTTCAACAGGCACGTTAAGGGTTTTACCGGCGGCCGTTTTCATGGCCTCCATCCATAATTCCTCTTCATCGTCGCTCTTGTCATAAGGGCGTTCATAGAGAGAAATATGCAGATGCCGTTCTCCGTTATCGGCATCAGTATACAGATCAACCGAGAGCGGTATTTCGGGGATATCCTTGTCATAGAGGCGAAACGTGGACACTGCCGTGCGTTTTGCCCACTTTTTGAGGTGGGCATAACGTTTTGACAGGCGGTTGGCGAACATGATCGCTTGGTTTTCGGTTGTGCTGTTATTCATTCCGGCCGGTACGCATCATAACTGAGAGCAGGGCAAAACCGGAGGTAAGGTCTTCTTTCTGGACAACGACATGATCGGGCAGTACGAGTTTACGGTTGGTAAAATTCCATATCGCGGTAATTCCGGCCGCAACGATACGGTCCGCCGCTTCCTGGGCGTGCTCGGAAGGCACGGTGAGGATGGCGATTGCCGCCCCGGTTCGTTTGATCTGTTTTTCAAGCGCTTCAAGAGGATGAACGAGGACCCCGTGGATGGTCGTGCCGATTTTGCTTTCATCATTGTCAAAAGCCGCAGCCATGTCGATGCCATGGAGACGGAATTCCTGATATCCGGCAAGCGCGGTTCCCAGGTTGCCGGCTCCCACAATTACTGCTTTCTGGACAGTATCCCACCCAAGGAAACTGTTTATGGCACTCAGGAGCTTGCCGGTGGGATACCCTTTCTTCGGACGGCCGGCTATACCGGTTATGGCGAGATCCTTGCGTACCTGAATCGGTTCAAGCCTGAGTTCCTGGGCAATGACCGTACCCGAAATGTATTCCTGATTGGCATTGTAAGCCTGCTGCACAATGTAAAGGTAGGAGGGCAGGCGGCGGACAGAAGGCGCCGCGGGAATCTTGTGTCTCGCCATTAACACATCCTTGTATATCGGTTGTTTTTTAACGATATACGTGAAGCCGCCGAAAGTCAAGCATACGTATGGAAACAAATGATTAAATTCGCTATACTCGTGACCAATATACTCACAAACAGGAGCTGTATGCCATGTATGATCCCGTTGATCCCAAAGTCAATTTCCCCGAACAGGAAGAAAAAATACTCGCCTTCTGGCGCGATAACGATATTTTTAAAAAATCCATTACCAGCCGTGAAAATGCTCCCGAATATACGTTCTATGACGGCCCCCCCTTTGCAACCGGATTGCCGCATTTCGGCCATTTTGTTCCAAGTACCATAAAAGACATCATTCCGCGTTACCAGACCATGAAAGGCAAACGCGTTGAACGCCGTTTCGGCTGGGACTGTCACGGACTTCCGGTAGAAAACCTTATTGAGAAGGAGCTCGGCCTCAATTCAAAGACCGATATCGAAAAATTCGGTGTAGCGAAATTCAACGAGGCCTGCCGGTCCAGCGTACTCCGCTATGTGAAAGAATGGCAGGAAACCATTACCCGGCTCGGACGCTGGGTTGATTTTGATAATGACTACAAGACAATGGAAGCCGATTATATGGAATCCATCTGGTGGGTCATGAAGAGTCTCTGGGACAAGGAACTGCTCTACGAAGGCCATTACATACTGCCGTACTGTCCCCGTTGTTCCACTGTGCTTTCCAATCACGAGCTCAACCTCGGCGGCTACCAGG
>CAZQEF010000210.1:0-3791 GCA_964592325.1 uncultured Treponema sp.
CGAGCATCGCGGCGGCGCGGCATGCCGGCGTCCCGGTGGAAACGTCGATCGAGGGTGGCTCCACCGTGGCTTCCGGGGACAAGACCGAACTGATCTCTTCCGACACATCGGTGATCCGCTCTTTCGGGATCAGCGTGGCCGGCTCCGGTGCGGTTGCCGTCGGCGTGTGTTCGGAATTCGCCGCCAGGCTTTTCGGCAAACCGGCCACGGTCTACATCGTTCCCGGTATCATTCCGCTTGTTCCGGGAGGAGGCATGTATGAAACGATGCTCTTTTCGGTATGGGGAAACCGCGCTGCCGCCTCGGCAGCAGGATTCTCGACGCTGAGCGTTGCCTTTGCAATCGCGGTCGCGCTGGCGCTGGTTTCATCTTTTTTCAGGCTTCTTGATCGCCGTCTTCCACGGCAGTAATGAGCACCTTGTCTATCCGGTGGGAATCCATATCCACGATTTCTATACGCCAGATGCCGGCCCTGATACTGTCTCCCGTTTTGGGGATGCTTCCGTGTATTGAAAGAATATATCCGGCGAGCGTGTAGTATTCGTTCGCATTTTCTTCTGCCGCCGGGAGGTCGATCAGGCCGTTGAGTTCTTCCATACGGGTATGGCCGCTCACCAGAAACGATCCGTCTTCGCGGCGGAATATGTCGGGATCTTCATCGGGGTAGTCGTCGCAGGCTTCTTCCATGAGTTCCCGGATAATGCCGTTTCTTGTCACTATGCCTTCAATTCCGCCATACTCATCAATAATGAACGCGAGAGGACAGTCGGCGTGTGCCAGAACATCGAGTGTTTTTACCAGGGTAACCGTTTCGGGAAGATACACCGGTTTTTTGACCAGGGATTTGAGTCCGCACCATTCGGGCGAAAGAAGGGATTGGAGAAAGCCCCTCGCAGAAAGAACGCCGACGATTGAATCGACCGTTCCGGCGCAAACAGGGAACCAGGAGAACTCCGGGTGTTCCAGAACAAGATCACGGATAACATCCTTTTTCATTGATGTGTTGATCCACACAATATCGGCCCGGTGTGTCATCGATGCGCCGAGTTTCCGGTAGGCTGGCAGAAAAATGCCGTCCGGATCCGGTTTCTGCTGTATCTTTTTCTCGTGTCCGGTAAAGGTAAAAAGTTTGAGTCGTCCCCTGTTCATGCGGCCAGTGTATCACAGTACGGATATGGCAACAACACGGGATTATTGTATAAATACTACAAAATGACTGCATAAATATGCAGAAAACTACTAGAACTCCCGGACAAAATTAGGTATTCTTGAACTACTTATACGAGAGGTTCATATGCTGGTAATGAAATTTGGCGGTACTTCCATGGGAAGTGCCGAACGTATGTGCAACTCCGCCGCGATAATCCGCGATCGCGCCCGTAATTCACGGGTTGGGGTGGTTGTGTCGGCAGTCAGCGGTATTTCGAATATGCTGCAGGACAGTATCATCCGCCTTTTTACAGAGGGGACAAAAGATTCCCCTGCGCAGTTTGCCCGCGAACTCAGGGAGCGTCATGAAACCATCATTGCCGATCTGACCGCTTCCTTATCCGGGTTTTCTTCTTCAACGGTGGAAGGTGCGCTCGAACCGATATACGCGGAATATGAACAGCTTCTGAGCGCATCCTTTGCGTTCGGTGAATGTCCCGAAACGGTTGAATGTCGTATTCTCGGAATGGGCGAGCGATTGTCCGTTCCCGTAATGGCGGAAATACTCCGCGCATCAGGAGAAGAGATCCAGGTTCTCGACAGCAGGGAGTACATCATTACTGAAGGCGGACCCGCGCGCGAAGCGGATCCCTCGTTTGAAAGGATAGAAGAGAAATTCCTGCCGCTTCGCGGCGCCGGTGCGAATATACTGCTTATGGGAGGATTCATCAGTTCGGATGTATCCGGAAAACAGACGCTTCTGGGCCGAAACGGTTCAGATTTTTCGGCCGCGCTCATGGCAATGGGACTTGACGCAAAACAGCTGGAAATCTGGTCTGACGTGGACGGAATATATACTGCCGATCCCCGTATCGTTCCGGATGCAGAACTGGTTCATGATATCAGCTACGAAGAAGCCATGGAACTGTCCTTCTTCGGCTCAAAGGTTCTCCACCCGAAAACGCTCACCCCGATTGCTTCGCGTCGTATTGAAACCTGGAGCCGGAACAGCTTTAATCCCTCGGCACGGGGTACCCGTATCGCCCACGCAGATTCCCTGGATCACGGAACTGCTCCCGGTCCGGTCAGAGGCATATCCTGCCTTTCCGGAGTTGCAATAGTCAGTGTTTCCGGTGCCGGACTCAAAGGCCGGCGCGGTATCGCGGCCCGCGTTTTCTCGGCAGTCAGCCGCTCCGGTGTTTCCGTTCTGCTCATAACCCAGTCGAGCTCGGAGTTTACCATCAGTTTCTGCGTTCGCGAGAACGAGACGGAGACGGTACGCCGTATTCTCAACGAAGAATTTGTTCACGAGATGCGGGAAAAACTCGTCAACGAGATTTCCGTGCTTCCGGGCATGTCGATAGTGTCGATCGTAGGCGACGGCATGATCAGCACCAAAGGCATTGCGGGCAAATTCTTTTCGGCCCTTGCCTTCGGCGGTATAAACATTCACGCCATAGCGCAGGGATCTTCCGAACGGTCAATCAGTACGGTCGTGGCGAAGGATGAAGGCGACAAGGCTGTCCGTATCGCCCATCGCTTTTTCTTCGATACCATGCAGACGATCGAACTCTTTCTTTTCGGCATCGGCGTGGTAGGAGGAAAACTCCTTGAACAGGTGCGCCTGCAGCAAAAGGAACTTGAAAAATCCAACATTTCGCTGCGTGTGTGCGGTGTAGCCAATTCCCGTGTCATGTGTCTTGACCGCACTCCGCTTGATCTTGCCTCATGGAAAGACTGTCTTGCTTCGTCTGATACTCCGTCGTCGGTTGACGGGCTTTTATCCTTCATAAAGAGCGAACAGCCGCTCAATCCGGTTTTTGTGGACTGTACCGCTACCGGTGATCTCCCGTTGCGTTATGCGGACATTCTTGGCGCGGGCATGCATATCGTTACCCCGAACAAAAGGGCCAACTCGGGACCTGCGGACCAGTATCTGCAGATCCGTTCCGCGGCAGTACAAAACCGCAAGCGTTTTCTCTACGAGACGAATGTCGGTGCGGGACTTCCCGTCATAGACACATTCCGGAACATGCTCAAGTCCGGCGACAAGCTTCTGCGTTTTGAGGGCATCATGTCCGGTTCGCTTTCATACATATTCGGCCGTCTTGACGAAGGGGCGCCGTTTTCACAGGCGGTACGTGAGGCGCGCGAAAAGGGCTTTACGGAGCCCGACCCCCGCGAAGATCTTTCGGGCATGGACGTAGCCCGAAAGGCGCTCATCATTGCACGGGAATCCGGCATGTCCATCAACCTTGACGAGGTTCTCTGCGAGGGAGCCCTGCCGGAAGATTTTGATACCTCCGGAACCGTTGAGCAGTTCCTTGAACGTCTTGTGAACATTGACGATTGGTATAAAAAACGCATGGAGGCTGTAAAGGCCGGCGGAAACGTGCTACGATTCGTAGGTACCATTGCTGACGGACGTGCGGCAGCAGGGCCGGTGGAAGTTCCGGCAGACGGGCCGCTTGCGGGAATTACGGGCGGCAGCAATGCATTCGTGTTTACGACGAAGTATTATTCTCCCGTTCCGCTGGTTATCCACGGATACGGAGCCGGAGCGGATGTAACCGCCGCCGGCGTATTTGCAGACATTTTGAGGACGGCAACATGGTAATTGTACTTGAGAAAAATATCAGGGA
>CAZQEF010000211.1:0-2975 GCA_964592325.1 uncultured Treponema sp.
GTGGATACAGACGCGTCCCTTTGCCGCCGCCCAGAACAATGGATAATACCTTGGACAATTGATGCTCCTTATATGAGTTTCTTTTGTAATCAGTATAGTGCCCCTTTTACACCTTTGCCAGTTTATTCTGCATGAAAAATCATGGTATACTCACATCACATGAAACTCCTTGAAGACAGTCCGTTTACACCGCATATCGAAGGGATAACCGTGCTTCCGGAACGGGAAGCGGTGACCCGTCCATTCCCGGAAGACATCGACAACCGTCTCCGGGAAGCGTATTCCGCACGGGGTATCGGCGAACTCTATGAACATCAGGCCCTGGCGTATGAATCGGTACGCGCAGGTAATCACACGGTCGTGGTAACCCCCACGGCTTCGGGGAAAACGCTGTGCTACAACCTGCCGGTCATGCAGACGCTCCTTGAAGATCCATCGAGAGGCGCCCTGTATCTTTTCCCCACGAAGGCCCTCAGCCAGGACCAGCAGAGCGAAATAAACGAACTTTCCCTTCCGGCCGAAGGTCGTGAGGGCATTCCCCTGCGTGTCTGCATTTACGACGGGGATACGCCCCAATCAATACGCGCGGACGCACGGGAGCGGGGGCGAATCATCATTTCCAATCCCGACATGATTCATACCGGCATATTGCCGAACCATCCCAAATGGATTCGATTTTTTTCCAATCTTTCATACATCGTTGTAGATGAAATGCATACGTATCGGGGCATATTCGGCAGCCACATGGCAAACGTGATCCGCCGGGTACGACGCATCGCGCGCTTTTACGGATCAGATCCCGTATTCATATTCTGTTCCGCAACCATCGGGAATCCGCAGGAACTCGCGGAGCGGCTCACAGGAGAGAAGGTTACGCTCATTGACCGGAACGGAGCGCCTGCCGGAAAAAAGACGATTGTCCTCTACAATCCGCCGCTCGTTGACGCGGTACAGGGTATCCGTAAAAGCGTCATGAACGAAAGCCAGCGCTGGGCGATTGCCTTTCTCGAACAGGGAATAAAAACCATCCTTTTTGCCCGTTCGCGCGTCCGTACCGAGGTTATTGCCTCATACATCAATGAATCGCTCGCCAACCGCTTTACGGATAACCACGGCATTACGGTAGTGCCCTACCGCGGCGGGCTTCTTCCCCTTGAACGGCGAAAGATCGAAAAAGGCCTTCGCGAAGGTACGATTCAGGGTGTGGTATCCACCAATGCACTCGAGCTCGGAATCGACATTGGCGGACTGGACGCCGCCGTAGTAGCCGGTTTTCCCGGTTCATTTTCATCGTTCTGGCAACAGACGGGCAGGGCGGGTCGTCGCAGGACCGATTCGATCGCGGTATTCATCGCGTCCTCGTCTCCGCTGGACCAGTACATTATTTCACACAAGGACTACTTTTTTACCCGGCCGGCGGAAACCGCCCAGATAGACCCGGACAACCCCTATGTGCTCACCGATCATGTTAAATGCGCGGCGTTCGAGCTGCCCTTTACCGACGGTGAATCATCCTTTTTTCCGGAAGATGCGGTAACCGACATTCTGTCATTCCTCGAAGAAGACGGAATCGTTCGACACACCGGTGGACGATGGCACTGGTCCGACCGTTCCTATCCCTCGGAAGCCGTATCTCTCCGTTCCGCGACGGCGGACAATGTGGTTATCGTGGACATGACGAAGGGTGCCAATACGGTAATCGGCGAAATGGACCGGCCCTCGGCGAAGGAACTTCTCTTCCCGAACGCCATATACATTCACCTTGGCAAGCAGTTCGTGGTTACCACCCTGGACATACCGAACCGGCGCGCGGAAGTTCAGGAAACCGACGTGAATTACTTTACCGACGCGGTGGTCAAAACCGACCTCAAGGTGCTTTCCGAGGATGAACGCATACCCTTCATGGCGAATGGCGGCGATATGGTGCTCGGAGATCTTCTTGTCCGTACCCAGGTATCAAAGTTCAAGAAACTCCGGTTCCATACCCATGAAAACATCGGGTTTGGCGAAATTTCCCTCGAAGCGGAAGAGATGGAGACGCGTGCGCTCATGCTGCTTCTTCCGGATATTCCGGATGAACTCGATGAAACCGCGCTCGGGGAAGTGCTTGCCGGACTTGGCTCGATCGTCCGCTCGGTTATCCCGTTCTTCCTTCTGTGTGACCGCCAGGATATCGGCGTTGCGCCACGGGTGCGCGATACCCATTTCGGCTGTGCCGCGCTCTATGTGTATGACCGCGCCCCCGGCGGCTCCGGTCTTTCGGAAGCCCTTGCGGGAAAACTGCGGGAAGTTTTTGCCGCGGCAGCCGAACGGGTCCATGAATGCCCGTGCGAAACGGGGTGTCCATCCTGCATCGGCGTGGACGCAGCCATTGCGGAAACCAAGGAACGCACGATGTCCCTTCTCGAGGCGCTGTCAGAGAAATGAGCAGGGGAAGTCTTTCCGGCCGCCTTTCAAGAATCCGCCGCATGGAATCCGCCGAAACGGACGCGGAACCGCCAGTACAAGAAGAAGCTGCCGGAGCGAAGCAATCCGATGAACGTGTCCTTGACGGCTGGACCCGCGTTGCACCATTTTTGCTCGAGCGCATTACCCGCTATTCAGTGAAGAGCCCGAACGGTTTTTCGCCTCATCTTCCGGTGCTCTTTCCCCGGGAACAGTCCGCGCTTGAACAGGCATTTCCGCTTGATTCGTCAAGATTGCGTTTTTTCGATCTTGAAACCACCGGACTCTCCCGGGGAGCCGGAACGGTTGCCTTCATGGCCGGCGTCGGAATGTACACCGCCGATAATGAGTTCAGTGTTACCCAGCTCCTCATCACCGATTACCCCGGAGAAGCGGCGCTTCTTGAACGCACGTCCACTCTCATGGGGCGGGACAGCATACTGGTGTCATTCAACGGCAAGTGTTTCGATTCGCAAATCCTTGTAAACCGCTCTCTCATGAACGCTCTTCGTCCGTCATATCTTTCTCCC
>CAZQEF010000211.1:2985-3791 GCA_964592325.1 uncultured Treponema sp.
GCACCTGGATCTTCTCTATCCCGCACGGCGGCTCTGGAAACACCGGAGCGAAAGCTGCCGAATGCAGGCACTTGAGAGGGAAATCATCGGAGTATACCGTACCGACGATCTTCCCGGAAGCGAAGCGCCGGACGCCTGGTTCGAATTTCTGCGCGGAGAGGGCTCAGAACGCCTCCAGGCGACGGGCAAACACAATTGTGATGATGTGTACTCACTTATGCTTCTTCTCGCCGCCATGGACGCGGAAATGATGTCTGAAAAGGGAATGGCCGCGCTTATCCGGGCGAAAA
Organism: uncultured Treponema sp.; assembly: GCA_964592325.1. GTDB lineage: Bacteria > Spirochaetota > Spirochaetia > Treponematales > Treponemataceae > Teretinema. The sequence continues at coordinate 3,276 of CAZQEF010000211.1, forward strand.
TCTTGCGGAAGCGGGGAGCGTACCGCGATGCTGCGGTACTCCTGGAACGTGCTGCGGAGGCCGGTCTGAACGAAGCGCAACGGTTACTGGCCATAGACTGCGAACACCGTCTGGATTGCCTGGAGCGTGCCGGGGAACTCGCCCGGTTACTTGGTGACGATCACCGTCTCGACAGGATCCGGCGAAAAATCCGGCTCAAAGCAGGCCGTCATGACGGATGCAGGGAATAAAACGTCGAACCGAATTGATGATGTAGACGGCGTCTGCCCGTTCATAATCACCGGGGTACAATACCCGTTCCTCGACAACACCGTTGGCAAGCAGTTCTTCGCGGAATACACCGGGGAGAATGCCGGCAGAAAGCGGCGGGGTGTACTTTTTACCGTCCAGTTCCAGCACGATATTCGCCCGGGACGATTCGGCGAGCTCGCCGCGTTCATTGATCAGTATGACATCCGAAGCGCCGGGGACAGAGGACAATGCCTTGTCTATATGCTGCCGGTTTGAAGTCTTGTG
>CAZQEF010000212.1:0-3787 GCA_964592325.1 uncultured Treponema sp.
CCGAGAGGGGAAGGGTAACGACCTTATCCAATCCATACCCCTCCTCGGAGTAGGGATAAAGGACATGGCCGAGCAGGAGCTCGAAATAGTCCATTCACTGGCCAAATGGAAACGGCTCAAGGTTACCGATCTCGGTTGCAAAGCCGGCTTCGGTATATATACCGACATGAATGCCATCCGGGCCGACGAGGAACTGGATAATGTACACTCGCTCTATGTTGACCAGTGGGACTGGGAACTCGCCATGGACGATAAAGACCGGACCCTGTACTACCTCAAGGATATTGTCCGGGGCATTTTCCGCTGTCTCAAACGGACGGAATTTTTTATTTTTGACAACTATCCCGCGATAGAACCGGTTCTCCCCGAGGAAATTACCTTTATCCATGCAGAGGATCTGTATCACCGTTATCCCGATCTTTCCCCGAAAGACCGGGAACGCGAAGCCGCGCGTGAGTATGGTGCCGTCTTTGTTTTCGGTATCGGCTACGAATTGCCGGACGGCAAGCTTCATGACGGCCGGGCGCCCGATTATGATGACTGGATTACGGAGACCGGAAACGGTAAACGGGGACTCAACGGCGATCTTCTGGTCTGGGATGCCGTTCTCGACCAGGCGTTGGAACTTTCTTCCATGGGTATTCGTGTAAGTCCCGATTCAATGCGCGAGCAGCTTGACTACCGCGGATGTCCCGAACGGTCGGAGCTCTATTTCCACAGGAAACTCCTGTCCGGTGAATTGACCCAGACGGTTGGCGGCGGTATCGGCCAGTCACGGTTGTGCATGTTCTTCCTGCGAAAAGCTCATATTGGAGAAACGCAGGCCTCGGTGTGGCCTGATGACATGGCAGCCGACTGCGTCAAAGCGGGAATACATCTTCTTTGAAACGTCCCGTTTTCATCGTTTCACTCAATACTGACGAAACATTCCAGGCGGTTCCCCTCGGGGCCGCCTGTATTGTCAGCGCCCTCAGATCCGATTCTCGCATAGCTTCCGGGGCGGATATTGTTTTCAGTTCGTTTTCGCTTTCCGATTCCTGCCTTTCAGGACTGCCTGATAAAGACGCCGGAGTGGTGATTGCCGATCGCCTTGTTGGCGAGCTTGATCGTGACCTGAACCAACCCGGGTCGGCTGCGATCGGCTTTTCCGTGTATGTGTGGAACCGGCCTGTTCTTGAACAGGCCGCACGTGAACTCGGAAAACGGTATCCCGGTATTCTGCTTTTCGCCGGTGGCCCGGAGATTACTGCCGGTGCGGAAACAGCGGGTGTTTTCGACTGGTGCATCCGGGGAGAAGGTGAGCAGGCTGTCTGCCACCTCATTTCTTCATGGCTTGACGGTAATGCCGTCCTTCCACCGGAAAGATGCACCATGGATCCTGATCGTCTGAGCTCTCCCTGGCTTGATGGAACCCTGGATACAAGTCCTGTCGTACGGGAAGGTCGGAGCGCGATCTGGGAACTGTCCCGCGGATGTCCGTTTTCATGCTCCTACTGTTATGAATCCCGCGGAGAAAAGAAGATACGCGAGATTCCGCTCGGGCGGCTCGAAAAGGAACTGGACTATTTTACCCGGAAGGGTATTGAGCGCATTTTTGTTCTTGATCCCACCTATAACGCGTCGAAAAAACGGGCGCTCGCCCTTCTTTCCCTTATTGAAGAAAAAGCTCCCCGCATACATTTCAACTTTGAGGTGCGTGCGGAACTCATTGACCGGGAACTGGCAGAAGCGTTTTCACGTATCCCCTGCTCACTGCAGATAGGACTCCAAAGTGTCAATGAAGCAGCGCTTGCCCTGGTACATCGCCCGACCGATTTCAGGAAGTTCTCTGCCGGTATAACGCAGCTCAATAATGCGGGTGTCGTATTCGGTATGGATCTCATGTACGGTCTTCCCGGCGATACGCTCAAGGATTTCAAGCGGTCCATCGATTATGCCATCGCACGGTATCCGAACAATCTTGAGCTGTTCCGCCTTGCGGTATTGCCCGGTACCGATCTCTTTGACCGTGCCGCCTCACTTCATGTCGTGCATGATCAAAGGCCGCCCTATCATGTCGTTGCGACGCCGGATTTTCCTGCCCGGGATATTGAGCGTGCTGAACGGCTTTCCCGCGCCGCTGATTTTTTCTACACGCAGGGCAGGGCTGTTTCCTGGTTTCTTGCGGCTCTTCATCCACTCGGAGTTCGGTCCTCACGTTTTCTGGCAGCCTTTTCCGGTTATACAGATTTTCAGGAGGCTTTGCAAAAGGGCGTTTCGGATCACCGGACAATCGAAAACATACAGTTGAACTTTCTTGAAACGCAATACCGCGATGCCGGAATTTCCCATACGTTTCCGTTGCTCCGTGACCTTGTTCGTCTGAACGGGGCATGGACCCGTGCGCTCGCCGAAGGGGAAACTGCAGAACTCGATCTTTCATGGCATCCGGAAGATCTTTTCTCGCCGGACGCGCTTGATATTGCCGCCTTTTCTGAACAGGCTTTCATGGAGCCCTGCCGCGTCAGGGTTTTCTGCGGTCCGGATGGCCCGGATATTGAGATCATGGAATAAAAAAAAGACCGGGAGCCCGGTCTTTTTTTCCAACAATTTTGGCAGCAGTACTATTTTTGCATCCGCTGCGCGATACGGTCTATGAAGTCCCATGAATTGAGCACTTCCTTCGCCGCGGGATTTGCCATCCGGGCAAGGTCGCCGGTCATGTATCCGTCTTCAATGAGACCAAGGGTTTCTTTTTCAAGACGTTTTGCAAAAGCCTCAAGTTCCGGGGTTTCATCAAGCTCTGCACGTTTTGCGAGCGCTCCCGTCCAGGCAAAGATGAGCGCGACAGGATTCGTTGAGGTTTTCTCGCCCTTGAGATAGCGGTAATAGTGACGTTGTACGGTTCCATGAGCCGCTTCGTATTCAAAGACGCCGTCGGGGGAAACGAGCACGCTCGTCATCATGGCAAGACTGCCCGAGGCGGACGCTACCATATCGCTCATGACGTCGCCGTCATAGTTTTTGCAGGCCCATAAAAAGCCGCCCTCGTCGCGCATGACCCGGGCTACCGCATCATCGATGAGGGTATAGAAATACTCAAGTCCGGCCTTTTCATATCTGTCTTTGAATTCCTCATCGTAAATTTTCCGGAAAATTTCCTTGAAACGGCCGTCGTACGTCTTGGAGATGGTATCCTTGGTGGCAAACCATACATCGATCTTTTCTTCAAGACCATAGATAAAACAGGCTCTTGCGAAACTTTCGATTGATGAGTCGAGGTTGTGGATGCCCTGGAGAATGCCCGGTCCCTTCATGTTCATTATGGTTTGCCGGATTTCCCTGCCGTCGGCTCCGGTGAATACAAGTTCCGCCTTTCCCGGCCCGGGAACGGCCATTTCACAGTTCTTGTAGACGTCTCCATAGGCATGACGGCCAAGAACGAGCGGTTTTTTCCAGCACGATACCGTTGCCGGAACATTTCTCAGAAGGATGGGCGTACGGAACACGGTGCCGTCAAGTTCGGCACGGATAATGCCGTTCGGGCTCGGGGTGAGTCCCTTCAGGTCGTATTCTTTCACTCGGTCCTGATTGGAAGTGATGGTCGCGCATTTAACCCCGACGCCGAGCCGTTTGATGGCCGCGGCCGATTCATGGGTAATTGCGTCCTGTGAATCATCCCGTGCCTTCAGGCCGAGATCATAGTATTCGGTTTTGAGATCCACAAAGGGCTCAAGGAGTTTTTCCTTTATCACCTTCCACAGAATGCGGGTCATTTCATCGCCGTCGAGTTCTGCAATGGCGTTTT
>CAZQEF010000213.1:0-3782 GCA_964592325.1 uncultured Treponema sp.
AAACCTGCTTGGTTCCATGACTGCGGGAAACGCGGTCCATCGTGTAAATAATCTTTTTGTCGTCAACTGTCTTTGCCATGTGCGCAGTGTAGCTTACATAAAAAAAACCGGCAATCCCGGAGAGGGTTTACCGGCTCCCTTTTATGGGTTCTGAACCGGTTTAATCAAGCGCGGAAAAAAGCGATGCCATTTCAATGACGGTTACCGCGGCTTCAAATCCCTTGTTTCCGCTTTTTGTGCCGGCACGTTCCACCGCCTGCTCTATGGAATCGGTTGTAAGCACGCCGAATGACACCGGCTTTCCGCTGGATAATGATACCTGGGCAATCCCTTTGGAGACTTCCGAGGCGACATAATCAAAATGAGGCGTTGATCCCCTGATGACGGCTCCAACGCAAATAACGGCATCAATGTTTTCTTTTGCCGCAAGTTTTGCTGCGGCAAGAGGAATTTCAAAAGCTCCGGGAACCCTTACGAGGGTAATGTCGTCTTCCCGTGCCCCATGTCTTAAAAGGGCATCTCTTGCTCCTTCCAGCAGGTGAGAGACAATAAAATCGTTAAATCGGGCGGCAACGATTCCCACCCGAAGCCCTTGTGCGGTCAGCATTCCTTCATACTTGTTCATACAATCCTTCCTTTATCAATGTCTGGCTGTCGGCTGAGATTCCGGGAATCTCCAGCCGGTGATTCATCCGATTCCTTTTTGTTTCAAGATAGTGACGGTTATATGGTCCCGGCTTGACAAGAACCGGCTCCCGGCGGGCAACGTGAATTCCCTCGCCGGAAAGCCCTTCAATTTTGTCGGGATTGTTGGTCATGAGCGTTACGGAAGGGATGCCGATGTCCCGGAGAATTGCTGCTGCGGCCCGGTAGTTGCGTTCATCGGCATGGAAACCGAGCATCAGGTTGGCATCTACTGTGTCGGCTCCTTCATCCTGCAACGAGTATGCGCGGATTTTTTCAACAAGTCCGATACCGCGCCCTTCCTGGCGAAGGTAGATAATGATGCCGGATCCGGCATCCGCAATCCGCTGCATGGCCTGCGCGAGCTGTTCTCCGCAATCGCATCGCCGTGATCCCAGGACGTCTCCGGTTAAACACTCTGAATGGACACGGCAGAACGGTGCTGCGGTGTTCGCCGGGTCCCCGAATATCATGGCGATATGTTCCTTGCCCGAAGGCGTTTCTTCGTAGGCATAGAGCCTGAAGGTTCCATGTTTTGTAGGAAGCGTTGTCTCTGCCATCCTCCGCACCGTTTCTCCTGTCGCTCTGCCGGCAGGGGTTTCTCCGGCCGCGATTTCCTGGACACTGATCTGCGGAATCCGGTAAAAACGGCAAAATCTGGCAAGCGCCCGCCCACGGAGCATGGTCCCGTCCCGGGCAAGAATTTCGCAAATGACCGCGACTGCCGGCACTCCCTCCGGCATGGCTTGTTTGACCAGTGCCAGAGAAGCTTCCGTATGTCCCCGCCGTACGGAAAGCCCTCCCTTTTTCGCGATAAGGGGAAAAAGGTGTCCGGGAGAGCGGAAGGTTCGGGGTTGAGAATCCGGATCGGCCAGGGCCCGGATTGTTTTGCTCCGGTCATGTGCGGAAATACCCGTCCGCGTTGTTTGTGCGTCGACCGATACCGTAAAAGCTGTCTTGTGGGGATCGGTATTTTCTCCGCACATGGGAAAAAGACCGAGCTTTCGGGCCCGTTCTTCCTCCAACGGTACACAGATAAGGCCACCCGCTTTTTTGATCATGAAATTGATCGCTTCCGGGGTCGCGTGCCGCGCGGCCAGGACAAGATCGCCCTCGTTTTCACGGTCTTCATCGTCTGTGATTACGATCATGCCGCCTCGTGAAAGATGGCAGATAATCCGTTCCAGGTGTTTAGTCATGATTTCCTCCGGTATAACCGTTTTCAATGAGCAGGTTCATAAGAGAATCCCTGCCTGTTTTCTTCTCTATCCGGGTCCCGATCGCTTTTTGCACATAGCGCGCGATGGTATCTCCCTCCAGATTCACTGCGTCACCGCATTGTTTTATTCCAAGGGTTGTTGTTCTGCGTGTATGGGGGATAACCGAAACGGTAAACAAGCCGCCGGAAACGGACACAACGGTAAGGCTGATACCGTCAACCGCGACAGATCCTTTTTCCGTGAGCAGCGGAATGAAGCGTGCTGAACAGGCAATGCTGTAGAGGAATGCGTTACCGTCTGTTCTTATGGCTTTGATGGTTCCGGTTTCATCGATATGTCCGCCGACAAGGTGCCCTCCAATCGCGGTTCCCGCGGAAAGTGCGGGTTCGATATTTACCGCCCGTCCCGGTTTGAACGATCGCAGTGTGGTTCGTGAAAGGGTTTCGGGCATGACCGTTGCGTAAAATCCGTCTGGATATGCCAGTTCTGCCGTAAGGCAGACTCCGTCAACAGCGATACTGTCTCCTTTCACGATTTTCCCGGCAAGGCGGCAACGGATGTGCAGCCGGGGCGGCGGAGAAACAACACTGCCTGTTTCCTGGATCAGTCCGGTAAACATGGTGCGCCCTCCAGTACGATGTCTTCGCCGCAGCGGAGCAGCGTGAGTCCGGAAAGCGTTATCCTCCGGGAAAGCGACGGTATTCCGGTGCCGCCGAGAACGCCTTTGGCATGAACTCCTCCGATAAGTACGGACGCGAGATACATGCGCATGCAATCAACCAGACCGGATTCAAGAAAACTCCAGGCAAGAGTTTCCCCGGCCTCTATCAGGACGCGGTCGATACCCTGTCCGGCAAGATGGGTGGCGAGACGCTGAAGATTGATACGGCCGTCTTTTTCAGGCACCGGTAAAACCGTTGCTCCGTATTTTTCGAGTGTTGCTTTTCTAACTCTTGTTTCCGGGGTGTCGAGCGCTTTTCCGGAACAGACAACAAGAAGCGGTATATCCCGTGCTGTTTTGACAAGGCGGCTTTTTTCGGGAATGCGGAGCCGGGTATCGACCACGATTCTGAGCGGATCGGGGTTGCTCCGGGGTACGTCCCGAACGGTGAGAAGGGGATCATCCGCGAGAACCGTTCCGATTCCGGTGATGATTGCCGCCTGGCGGGCACGGAGTCGATGCACGTCCTTTCGGGATTCCGCTCCGGTAATCCATCCGGTGTCACCGTTCGGGGCGGCAATTTTTCCGTCCAGGGAGCTGGCAGTTTTTAGCGTGAAATACGGCCGTTTGAATTCGTGAAAGGTTACGAATGACGGATTGAGGCTCCTGCATTCCTTTTCAAGGACCCCGTTCAGGACCGCGCATCCAGCGTCCCGGAGGATGCGTATTCCTTTTCCGTTTACCAGCGGATTCGGGTCACTCATGCCGCACACAATGCGGCGAATTCCCGTTTTCAGAATGAGGTCGGTGCAGGGCGGGGTTCTTCCGGTATGGCAACAGGGCTCAAGCGTCACGTACAGGGTGGTTTCCGAGAAGTCGGTGAGACCAGAGCGTTTTGCTGCCTGTACAGCCTCTACCTCCGCATGCGCTTTACCGGGGCCGAAATGCCATCCCGTTCCACGGATTATCCCGGTATTGTCCGTGATAACTGCTCCAACCATCGGGTTTTTCCCGACGGTATCGCGTCCGTTGCGTGCGAGCGCCAGCGCCTTGCGCATGATTGATTCGTGTGTCTGCCGCATAAAAAAACCCCGAAAACAAAAATGTCTTCAGGGTGCAATAAACCGGACAAACGGATCCCCGGCAAAGGGTTCCCGTGAGCATGGGTGTATCTCTTCTTTCATCCAGACTGTAACTGTCGGCCTCGGAGTTTCACC
>CAZQEF010000214.1:0-3732 GCA_964592325.1 uncultured Treponema sp.
TGAAATGGATAAAAGAAGGGATGGAGCCGCCGCATGATTCTGCTATGGCGGCCTTTCGCATTGCCAGATCCCCTGGTTTGGTGCCGATATCAATGGCAGCACGATAACCGTCATTCATCATGTCGGCAATAAGTGTCCCGAGGGAAATACCCCGTGAAGCAATGTGTGAAAAATGACAGTGGGTATCTGAAAACATTATTGACCTCTCCCTTTCATTCCGGTACTATAACAAAAAAGCCGGAGTGGTGGAATTGGTAGACACCAGGGACTTAAAATCCCTTGCTGAGCAATCGGCGTACGGGTTCAATTCCCGTCTCCGGCATAAAAAAAGGAATCGTTCACCTGAACGATTCCTTTTTTTCCGTGAGTTCCCCGTTACCGGGTAACTTCCTCAAGAGATCCCTTCATGCTCAGTATTCCCTTCCTGTATTTTGTCCGAAGCGTACCTTCGTACCAGCGTGACGCCGTTACGTCACGGGTATCGGGAACAAGGGTAATCTTGCCCCAATCAAGATCGGCACTCTTTGTTCCATCGGTGCCGTCTTTCCGGAATTCTTCCTTGAGGATAAACTTTCCTCCGATGTTTTCCGCAAGTCCGCGTGCGTTGCGAACACCGCTTATCACGTCAAGATTCCCCTTCCTGTCTGTACGAAGCTCGTACGCGGTACCGCGATGCACAAAGCGTATGACAAGTCCCTGTTTTGTTTCATCAACAGTGAAATTGTCACCACGGGCGATACCGAACGGCGACACAGGGAACAAAAGCAGATTGCGAATCCCGGCAGCCAGGGCCGTGTTTTTTGATACTTCCGAATCATAACGAACCACATCAAACCCGTAGGTTGAGCCGGCGATACTTGCGCCGGATTCCGCATCATAGGAATCCTTCACAACGTTGTTTCCCAATGCCCAGGTGAGATAATTATGAGCATCTTCAGCTTCAGTATTGAAGCTGAATTCTATACGTACATCCTGCGCAACAAGAACAACAGTCAAACTTACCAGTAACAAAGCAAAAAATATCCTTTTCATGGCATCTCCTTGATATAATGAAATATAAGAAAGAGGATACGTCTTGTCAAGTATTCCTATTAAATAGATTGGTTTATTATTAATTCTCGAGAGCTTCGTCGTACACCGCTTGTTCTGACTGTTCCTGGGCATCAATACATTTTTCTTCACAGGCAATCTTGTGCCGTATGAGCAAGACCCCGGTAATCATCAGAACTGGAGTCAGTACGGAGAAGATGAAAAGCAGTGTGTGCAGTCCGCGTTCAATGAGGGATCCGAAATAAAAACCCGCGGAAAGCCAGAAGAGCGTTGAAATAAGTGCGGATAAACCGTCATACCGGGCAAAAACCCTGAAAGACATACGCAGGAGTCCGGCTGCTATCATCGCTGGAGCACGTATACCCATCACAAATCGGCAAAAAAACGCAATTTGCGGACCCCGTCGTTTAAAATAGCGCTCGCTGGCATATATTTTCTTTGGCTTGATCAGTTTCCGGAATATTTTCGAAGACAGAAGCCGAAACCCGAAATACTTTGCAACGGTATAATACACAATATCCGATCCGAATATTCCCGGATACGCTACAAGAAGCACCAGAAAGAAATTACAGTCCCGGGCATGCGCCATGAGTCCGACACATACAAGAGCAATTTCTTCGGTTATAGGAAGGGAAAAACTGTAAATCAGCAGAAATACGAAGAAGCCGGCAAAAAGAAATTCATCCGGTAATGACTGTAAAAATATTGGCAATTCCACTTTTCTGAATGGCCCTCCATTACCGAAAACAACTGTTATTTCTGAACAACAGGATTGACCACGGTATGTTGTTCCTGCGGAACGCCAAACAGAGTCATGCCAAGGCATTCCTGGACACGTCGTGCAGTACGAATAAACTGTAATACAAGAGCATTGGCCGTGTCCACAAAAAGCAGAACCATTGGCAAAAGTAATAGCCAATGAGGCAGCAAAAACCAGAAACGCTCTGCCAAAACAACGGTACACATGAAAATGAGACAGATAACGAGATCGGGATACACACGGGGCCAGGCCAGACCGGTGAGACGAACCCGAAGCAGATCACCAACATGACGGGCACCGATAAAGCCGATTGCCAAAAGACCGGAAATCAGCGCAAACCGCTCTCCAAGAACGGGTCCCGCAACAAGAATCCACAGAACAACCGGAACATAATATAAGGATTCTATCACGATTTCACGCAAGCCCATAAAGCGGTATTTCACCAGGACACGCAGGATCTGATATACAAAATTGAAACCGACACAGGCAAGAGCCGCCAGAATCGGTGGAATACCGAGAACCGGGTGCGGGGTAGCCCAGAAGTCATATCCAAGCAAGAAAATCATGAATAGCATGCCCCAGTAAAAGAATATTCCCTCATCCGTTGAAACAGGGCCAAAATACATGACGTTTGTTTTGTGCACTTCGCGAAGCGCGAGCCAGTCTGCAAGACTGGCAAGGATAATTGCTGCCACGGCCCAGCTGGTCGGAATAACCGGAAAGGCGGCGATGGCTCCGAGGGGGAAAAAGAACACATTAAACGAGTCAAACCAGTGATCAACGAATTCACCAAGAGGTCCGCATGATCCCAGACGTTTGGCCTGTCTCCCGTCAAGATTATCCACCGTATGATAAAAACAGACAGAAAGCGAGGCAACAGCAAAGACAAGCCGGTGATAAGGCAAATCAATCCTTGCACCCAATGAAATCAGAAGAAAAAGGGCAAACCACGATCCGATGTTGCCGATCATGCTCAGCAAATTCGCGGACATCCCGGGAGGAATGAACCGGAATGCATAATTGAGCCAATGACGAAAAACCTTATCAAACAAGGACCGGCTGACTGACTTATACTGGTAAGTATATATACGCTCTGGAGCGGAATATTTGTCCATAATTACGGAGAGTATACTCTCGGAAGAAAGAAATAGCAATACTCATTTCTTGACTGGCCGCCCGGATATTGGCATTACAAGCACGAAGCATGATCCCGGACCGGAATTTTCAGCAAGGAAGACGGTACCTCCGTGGGCCCGGGCAATATGCTTGACAATTGCCAAACCAAGCCCGGTACCTCCCGTCTCGCGGGATCGGGCTTTGTCAACCCGATAGAACCGCTCAAAAAGTCTGTGCCTGTCGCGTTCTGATATCCCCGGACCACGATCGGCAACACGAATGAACACCTGGTCGTTTTCTTCATTCGTAGTTACCTTGACAATACCTCCGGCGGCTCCATATTTTACTGCATTGTCTACAAGATTTAAAACAGCCTGTCTCAGCAGGCCGGGATGCGCGTGCACAAGAATTCCGGTTGTTCCGGAACGTTCAAATACTACCCCATTTTCATTCATGTTTCCCGCAAGTTCGGTTTGAATCGTATCTATGATGTCATCAAGATTGACGGGTTCAAGATTCAATCCGTTTCGCTCTTCTTCTTCGATACGTGCCAGGGAAAGAAGATCCGAAAGAATGGCTTCCAGACGGTTTGTTCCGCGTACGGCCATGTCAAGAAACCGTGAACACTGCTCGTCATGCGCGCAGGGAACATCCTGCAAGGTTTCAAGCGCGGCCTTGATCGCGGTAATGGGGGTCTTCAGCTCATGTGACACATTTGCCGTAAAATCCCGCCTGATGGTCTCAAGGCGGTGCATGCGGGTAAGGTCGCTGATAACCAGTACCGATGTCCCGTCGGGTAACGGGGC
>CAZQEF010000215.1:0-3699 GCA_964592325.1 uncultured Treponema sp.
CCATGACCATGGGTGACAAGATTGTTGTCATGAAAGACGGAAAGATCCAGCAGATTGGATCTCCCCTGTACCTCTATAACCATCCTGTCAACAAGTTCGTTGCCGGATTCATAGGCTCACCGCCCATGAACTTCCTCACGGTAAAGATTGTCGAGAAAGGCGGACAGATTGTTGCAGATGAAGGCTCCTTTGAGATTGTACCCACTGCTGATCAGCAGAAGATTCTCAAGGACTACATCAACAAGGAAATGTACTTCGGTGTACGGCCTGAAGACCTTGAATATACCAAGACACCGGCTGCAAAGAACAACATGCAGATGAAGATCGCCGTAAAGGAACCTCTCGGAAACGAAACCCTGCTCTTTGTTTCAACAAAGACACAGCAGATTATCGTTCGCACAAGCCCCGATATCCAGTTCCAGATTGGCGATACCATCAACTTCAAGCCCATTATGGAAAAGGCCAAGTTCTTCGACAAAGAGAATGAACAGAGTGTCTGTGATGATGTGAAAGCAGAATAAGCAAGAGCTGTATTCTTTTAATATCTGCCGGGGAACCGGCGGATTATATTAAAAAAAAGCACGTGCCTGTCAGCCGCGTTCCGAATAGGGACGCGGCTTTTTTATTCCATGACAAATTGTACACGCTGTTCCGGCAGGGAGATTCCTGTTGCCGAAACGCGGAGCGTATCGTTGAGGGTTGCGTCCGGCAGAATGATGCGGTCTTCCATGCCAAGCTCCGGTATGAGAATGGTTGCAGATGTTCCGTTTTTTTCCACAACGACAGCATTACCCGTCCATTCAGGATGACGGGAAAGATACACCAGTTTCCAGTGAAGATTGGATTCCCTCTCTGCGAGAGTACACTCTCTCGCAGCTGCATCCCCGGCTGCAATGCGTATGAGCATATCGTCAGTACTCATGAGCGGCTCACCGGAAATAAAACGGTGCAGTTGTTGATGCACTACCAGATCACCGTACCGTCTCAGGGGGCTGGTAACCTGTGCATACATTCCAAGTCCGAGACCTGCATGATCTGCCGGTACGGTCCCAACCTTTCTGCCCCGCATTGACCTGCGTTTGCGATATTCACCCGCAAGACCATCGGGGAGTACTGCCGGTATGTCGGGCTTGTCCTGGCTCACATACTGGAACGGAATACGGTGTTTGAACGCAAAACGTGCGGCTGCTTCTCCGGCGATAAGCATCATTTCCCGTACCATGTCCGCGGCGGGTTCCTGTTTAACCGTCGAGATGTCAATGTTCGCATGGTTGTCGTCCGCGGTTGTTACCTCAAGATGTACTTCAGGCAACGTAATTGTAACCGCACCTGATGCGGTCCTTCGGGAAATATTGCGTTCTGCAAGTGCAAAAAAAGGCGCGAACCGTTCATCGTTCTTTTTTGATGACACGTCTTCATACGTTGTCCGGGTAACGCGGATTATTGTGCGATGAATTGAAATATCGTGTATGGCACCCGTATCCGTAAAGGTTATCGAAAAAGAGAGAGCCGGAGATCGTTCCGAAAGTCCCAATCCGTAATATTCAAGGGCACGGTCTGAAAGCATGCGCGATGCGCCTTCCGGTACATACAGGGTGGATCCGCGGGATCGGGCGGCAGTATCCGCCTGACAGTCGGGATGAACTGTTTCTGCCGGATCGGCAACATGTACCCAGAGGGTACCGTTGTCAATACTGATCGCGTCGTCCGGATCCGCGCTCCATGCATTGTCTATGGCCCATGAATCAAGAGCGGTCAGATCAAGCCGGCCTGATAAATCGGGGGGAACAATATCAATTTGTGGTGTTGAAAGACTCAATCCATGACGGTTTGGCCAGGGATTCCGCTCATCATTCCAGTACGCACAGGAAAGGAGAATGCGATGCGCCATTTGAGGTGTTTCAGACAAACCGGCCTGTGCCATCGCTTTTGAACGGGACGCAGTGCCCAGGGCAAGTGCCTCAATTTCCTGAACATGGCGGTCGTCATCGGGTCGAATAATCCCACCGGGTTTGCCTGCTGCGGAGTTTTTCAGGCGTTGTATGAACTCTGAGCGGGCAGCTTCCGCGCCGGATTTCTCCTTCGCAGCACGGACGATTTCATCTACTTCTTCGGCCGTCCGTATACGTACTGCTTCTTCGGGTGTTGTACAGACGAACCAGGGAGATTCTGACAGGGCTTTCCAGCATGCCCAGGAAAAATGCGCGGGCAATGTACCCCACAAAAGCTCGCACAAGTCGGGGAAGCGCGCTCCTTCACTGCCAAAGAATTCGGCTGCTTCGGAAAAATCGGCATCGGGAACGGCTGTGCCGAGAAGGAGTTCGAGGGAAGATACCGGTCCCGATGAAAGAACGGAAAAGTCCTTCTCGCGAACCCGTTTTGATCCTGATTCCAGGCTGATCTCATATTTGTCCGCGGATTTGGAAATTACAATCGCCGGTTGTCCTTTGTGAATGACTACAGCGTTTAAATCGGTTTTCATCGTCCCACAGTACCATTTTATGTACCCGGTTCTCAAGTACCCTTGTACATGATGCATAAAATTAGTATATTTATACAGTAATATCATTTGCTTTGAATAAATATTACAATGGAGTATACCGTATGATTGTTATGAAGTTTGGTGGATCTTCCGTGGCCAATGCGGATCGTATGAAGCATATTGCAGACATTATTACCGAATACCGCGATCAGCGGCCCATTGTGGTTCTTTCGGCTATGGGAGATACAACCGACGATCTCTTTGAAGCCGCAGATCGGGCGCTGAACGGTGAAGTAGCGCTGGACAAGATCGAAAAGCTTCATCTTGATACTGTAGCGGCACTCGGTATCGCGGATGACGAAGTGAAAAAACGCCTGGGCGATTTGAGAACACTGCTCACTGGTGTATCGATGCTCAAGGAACTGACGCCGCGATCGCGGGATTATCTTGTATCTTTCGGCGAGCGCCTTTCAGTGCGCATCATGGCTGCGTACCTTTCGAAGAAAAATGTTCGGGCAGAGTATCATGATTCCTGGGATGTAGGATTCATTTCGGATTCAAACTACAATAATGCCGAACTGCTTCCGGAAACCTATGAAACGATACGCAAAATACTCGGGCCGTACGCAGCAGGAAAGAAGAATGACGGGAAACCTATTCCCATAGTAACCGGTTTTCTCGCGCTGGACAAAAAAGGATTCATTACGACTCTCGGGCGGGGTGGCAGCGATCTGACTGCAACGGTTCTGGGGGCATCATTACGGGCCGAAGAAGTACAAACCTGGAAGGATGTAGACGGAATACTTACCGCAGACCCGCGGATTGTTCCGAATGCCCGCCCGGTACCCGTGGCTACTTACGACGAAGCGGCAGAACTTGCGTATTTTGGAGCCCAGGTTTTACATCCCCGTTCAATGCGTCCCTGTCTTCAGACCGGTACGCCGGTACGTGTAAAGAACTCCTATAATACCAGTGCGCCCGGTTCCATCATTGTTACCAGACATACTGAAAAACCCTCTCCGGTTCGCGCCATAACCACAAAGAAAGGGGTAACGCTGGTCGATATTGTTTCAACACGGATGCTGGGACAACATGGATTTCTGGCGAAAGTTTTCGAACTGTTCTCCCGCCACGAAATCAGTATTGATGTCATTGCAACCTCTGAAGTATCGGTGTCCCTGACTGTCGATCACGATAAAGCCAATCTTTCGGCTCTC
>CAZQEF010000216.1:0-3691 GCA_964592325.1 uncultured Treponema sp.
TTTTATTCTATGGTACTATACTAGGCAGACAATATCTGTTTTCTGCAAGGGAGTTAATCGTGCCCAAAACCCGTGGGTATAAGCGCGTTGAAAATAACATTATCCGCTCGATCGGTCTTTTCTTTAAAAGACTCTTTTTGAGTGTCGCTTCTGTAGCTTCCCGGTTTTTTCGGGGTGGAAGGCGAAAGCTCACCATTATGGTTGTGCCGCATTCACAGAAGCAGGTGGTAAATTTTCAAACGACTGTTTTTTCACTTTTCTTTTTTATTCTCATCATCGGGGGTATTATAACCTCCTTTTTCTGGTTTTCACGTCAGACCATTACGAGCAGCCAGGATTTGGCCAAACTGCGCGAGGAATCGCGGACAGCCCGCGCCAGTCTGGATCAGCTCAAGGACGAAACAGGAAACCTTGTTAAAGCCGCCCGTCGGTTTCAGGCGGCTTTTTCGGGAACTTTGGCGCTTATCGGAATTGACTATGACGGGGACGTATCGAAAAGCAATATTCAGACGGGAGATCTTTCTTCCCTCTTCAATGTACGTGAAACGGTTCAGGGCTCAGTCAGGGAAACCGCCGAGCTCCAGCGTTTGACCGGGTATCTTGAGGATGCTGTACAACCGATAGAGGAAATTGGCAAGCTGCTGGATTCCCAGAGTGCGCTGTTTTCCGATATCCCGAGTTTATGGCCCATCCGCGGCGGGATTGGACACATATCGATGCCGTTCGGGCAGAACAAGCATCCCTTTACCGGACAGTGGTATATTCACAAGGGTATCGATTTGTCCACATACCGGGCCGGAGATTCCATTCTGGCAACGGCTGACGGACAGGTTGTTACTGCTGAATATGATCCCGGATTCGGATACTATCTCATCATAAAGCACAAACACGGTTTTTACACACGCTATGCCCATATGTCTTCCTTCCGTGTACAGCGTGGCCAATATGTACAACAGGGGCAGATTATCGGATACATTGGTAATACGGGGGTTTCAACCGGACCGCATCTTCATTATGAGGTGCATCTTGGTTCCGATGTTGTAGATCCCATGAAGTATCTTAATATCAAAACAGCCAGCAACAAGTAGGCCTATGAATCCTTCTGACGATATATCCATTAACACGCTCGTTGGCTCAGGAACGACCATACGGGGAGAACTCTCCGTTGCAGGTTTTGTCCGTGTTGACGGTGATATTGACGGTGATCTTGAAACAACCGGCCGGGTTATTGTTGGCGAACGTGCCAGAATTCGTGGTACGGTGCGATGCCGCAACATTACTGTGGGTGGTGTTATTCAGGGGGATGTGGTCGCGCCGCAGGGTGTAACCATTTTATCCAGCGGAACCGTTCTGGGTTCGGTGATAACAAGAAAACTGCAGGTAGAGCCGGATGTTATTCTCCATGGATCCTGCTTTGCCGTAGATGACGACAAACGGTTTGACGAGGCGCTTTCTGGATACAATAACCGTCAGGCAATGCGGAGGTCTTCACGTGCCGCGCCTGTTTCATCTGGAGCGGTGTAATGGCAGCTACGGGTCCCCTTGATCCCGTTTCACCATTCTTTTCATCAATAGCAGGCCATGCTGCCGTTTCCGGCGGAGCGGTGAGACCGGGAGAGAAAAAGAAAACGGCATCTTCCCGGCGTTTTGACCGGCTTCTTGATGAAAAATCGGCCGAAGCGGCACTGCAGGATACCGCGACGGTTCCCCCGCATCTTGAAGGACTCCCCCATGAAAAAATACTTGAGGCATTGCTTGATGATGTGCATTCTGCTGGTGATGTCTTGAAGGACAAACAGCTTCCCGATACCATAGTCGCCTATAAAGAAGCCGTCCGGCATTTTGTACGGTATATAGTGAGCCGGACGTTTGATGTAACCGAGACTATTTCGGGAACAAATATCCTGAAGCGTAAAAAGTTTACGCAGATTCAGGTAATCGATGAGAAACTGGAGCAGTTGGCTGCAGGTATTCTTTCCAATCAGCGTTCCCAGATGAACCTGTTGGGAAGGATCGAAGAAATCAACGGATTATTGGTTGACCTCATGTCCTGATATTCCGTTTCAAGGTGGACACAAGTATGGGTTCTGTATTTGATCATGATTTACCGGAAGAGAGTTCGGAGGAAATAGCGGCGCTTGAAGATCCTCAGGCAGAGGAAAATGACCAGCCATCGGGCTCTATGGTTTTCCCCGAACCGCTGTATCATCTCAAGCTTGAGTATTCAAGCGAAAGCTTGTATGCAACCGCCGACACTGATTCATATTCCGCAGGAGACCAGGTGCTGGTTCCAACCAGATATGGCAAGGATCTTGCCCTGGTTATGGGTATGGTTCGTATTCCCATCGGAATTCGTGCGGAAGATGTCGTTGTTATAGATCGTCGGGCGACCGAACATGACCTTGAACAACGCAGGGAGCTTGAGGTAAAAGAAGCACAGGCGTTTGACATTTTCCGTGAAAAGGTTGAGCAGCATCGGCTCGAAATGAAGCTGATTGCGACACATTATCTTGTTGACGAGCCAAAAATTCTTTTCTTTTTCAGTGCGGAAAACCGTGTTGATTTCCGTGATCTGGTTAAGGATCTCGTTTCCATTTTCAAGATGCGGATTGAGCTGCGACAGATCGGAGTACGGGATGAGTCACGAATTACCGGAGGGCTGGGTGTATGCGGACGCCCGTTCTGTTGCCATGCCGTTACCGACAAGCTTCGCCCGGTATCCATCCGCATGGCAAAAGATCAGGGGCTTTCCCTCAATTCATTGAAGATTTCCGGACAATGCGGACGGTTGCTTTGCTGTCTTGCCTATGAACATGACTGGTACTGTGAGGCCAAAAAGACTTTGCCAAACGAAGGTATCAGATTGAGATATGAAGAAACCAATTTCCGCGTAACGGAAGTTAATCCGTTAACGGGAGTAATCCGGCTGTTGGGTGAAGACGGCAGGGTTCTCGAGATTCCCTCGGCACGCATGGAACGGATAGACGGGAAATGGAGAATCAGGTAAGAGTCAGTCCGGATTCTGTAACAGAACAACCGCGTAGGTACTGTCTTTTTCAAAGGGTCTGTAATCATATCCACCGTACAACTCGGGAATGCCAAACCCGGCATCCCGGGCGATGTCGGTAATCTGTGACACCGTGAGGGGCAGGATAGGTGCTTTTTTATAAAAGTGTACCAATTGGCCGTTGCCGAGCACCAGTTCCGCTTCAAGGGTCATTTTCTCTTCTTCCGCCGGGACAAGTTTCCGGGAAAGTTTTACCCTGATGGATGAGAGTTCTTCCAGATCAACTTCTGTATTTCCATTCAATGTATCAAAATTGAACACATGAAGCAAAAGATACCCACCGGGAGCAAGCAGCTTCCTTGAGTCGTGAAGGAATTTCTTGACAAGGGTAAGATCTCCGATGTAGGGGAGCATGTTTTCAATGCAGGAAATGATATTAAAGGATTTTTCCTTGAGAAACCGGGCAATATCCAGGGAATTCATTTCAAAAAAACGAATTGTGGAAAAAGGCGCCTTGATTCTCCGTTGTGCCGTGGCAATCATGTCCGGATTCATATCAATTCCGGTAATATCCAGATTGTAATGGGCAAGCCGGTTTTCAAGGTTCCCTGTTGCACAACCGACACCGAGAAAACGGATGATGGGCGGAGGAGAGACGGTTGATTTTTGCCTGAGTATATCCGC
>CAZQEF010000217.1:0-2254 GCA_964592325.1 uncultured Treponema sp.
AACAAAAGATATTCTTCCGTTTTTTCCAAAAGCTGATGCAAGTGAAAAAAGCAGAGTTGTTTTTCCGCATCCGCTGGGTCCCAGGATTGCCGTTACCGAATTATCCATGAAGCTGTGGGTAAAACTCCTGAAAACCGGTCTGCCGGGATATTCGACGGTTATTGGATCCATGGTCATGCTAATACTCCTCCGGATAAACGGAAAGAGATACGGCGGGTAATCGTGGCGAAAATTTTTTCTGTCAAAAGGCAGAGGAGTACAGCCAGGACAGTGAGAGAAAACACCCTCCCCGTTTCCAGGTGTATTTTTGCCGTTTGCATGGCAGTTCCGATTCCCGTTTTCGGAAACGCAAGTATTTCACCGGCAATAACCACTTTCCAGGTAAGACCCAGAGAAGATCCGGCGCCATTGATAAAATACGGGAGAAGCGATGGAATCCGGATGTGTCTGAGCCGTTGAAACGGAGTAAAACCGTATACGCGTGACATGGCCAGCAATTCAGGATTGGTGTTGCGTATTCCTCCACGAATCGATTCAGTCATAACAGGCATGGTCATGAGTATTGAAACGAATATCGGTACAATTGACGATCCGAACCAGAATATTGCCAGGAGTATAAGTGATACAACCGGTGTGGAACGGATTACCGCCATCCATGGTCTGAGCGCCGCTTCAAAACATCTGGAAAGACCGGCGGGAATACCGATGAGAAAAGCAAAAACGACAGCCAGGAAAAATGCGCTGAAACCGCGTATAACCGTTGCAAGGAGCATGGAAAGAAAATCTGAACCACGGGCCAGATCAAGAAGATCAAGAAAAACATGTCCCGGGTACGGAACGATAAGCGGTGAGGCGGCAAGAACTGCGGCCAGGTGCCAGAAAACGAAAAGGAAAAGAGTTGAAACTAGCGAGGGAACCGCAACGGTCAGTTTCATTTGAAATAAAACCTTTCGTCGGGAAGTGATCCTCCAATGGAAGCTGGAGCGTATTCAAGAAACACTTCAAGGAGCGAATCAATGATTGGTTGTGATTCTGACGCAGGGATGAAAGTGTAACCGCAAAACGGTATGGCCTTTTCCGTAACGGTTGCAAGGAGGCCGAGCCCTGCCCTTTCAGCGCAAACACCCGCTTCTGCGGGATTTGCGATGGTCCACAGAATGTCCTGACGGTATGATTCCAGAAAATCGCGGATAAAAGCCGGATTTTCCCGGGCAAATGCGCGCCTGATTACGCATAGTGTCATGGGAAAATCATCGGCAAAACCCGAAGCGCGCCATGCCTCCGAAAGAGATATCGTGCGAACCAGATGCGGTGTTATCGAATCACGTGAAAGGGCAAGTGTGGTAAACGGTTCGGGAAGTACTGCATAATCTATGACGCCCGATGCCAGCGCAGCGGCAATATCAGCCGGCGACAAAGAAAAATCAAGAATTACTGTGCGGATTCCCGCTTTATCAAGCAGCGTCCGCAGCACGTATTCCGGAGTAGCGCCCTGCCCTGCCACATACAGTTTTTTCCCTGCAAGATCCGCTATTTCCGTTACACCCGGATCCCGGGTCACAATAGAAAGCATGCCGAGTCCGGTTACTGCCCCGACAACAAGCAAATCCGGATCAGCTGCGTGGAGTTTTGCTGCAACATTAACCGGTAAAATACCGATATCGATATCGCCGGTTACCAGTTTCGGGAGAAGTACGTCCACGGAACCGGCAACTTCAAACTGTGCTCGTGCAGAACCAATTCGTGATGGATCGCAAATCATCCGTGCCATCGAGAGACCGGATGGTCCGGCGAGAGATGCCACTCGAACAAATGGTTTGCCGGACAGCTCATCTCCCTTTCCCTTTGCCGAAATCGGCAAAAGGACAAGAAGAGATAAAAGCACTGAAACAACACGTTGCTTCATATCGTTATTTTTTTGCGGGAGCCTTTTTTGCTGCTGCCGGTTTCTTTGCTGCTGCCGGTTTCTTTGCTGCTGCCGGTTTCTTTGCGGGTCCGGCGGCTGCTTTCGCTTCAACTGCCGCCTGGGCAGCTGCGAGACGGGCAACCGGTACGCGGAAGGGAGAGGCAGAAACATAATCCATGCCGGCACGGCAACAGAACTTGACCGATTCGGAATCCCCGCCGTGTTCACCGCAAATACCGATCTTTAACCCGGGTCTGGCTGTGCGTCCCTTTTCGATACCGGACGAAACAAGCAGACCAACGCCTTCCTGGTCAGGGCTCTGGAAGGGATCGGCACGGAATATGCCGG
>CAZQEF010000217.1:2264-3584 GCA_964592325.1 uncultured Treponema sp.
CGTAATCAAGCAGGAACTTTCCTGCGTCATCACGGCTCATCCCCAGGGTCATCTGGGTAAGGTCATTTGTTCCGAAGGAGAAGAATTCCGCAACTCCGGCGATCCGGTCGGCAAGAAGCGCGGCGCGGGGTGTTTCAATCATGGTTCCTACGAGATATTTGACCTTTACCCCGTTCTTCGCAATGACCGCATCGGCAGTCTTTCTTGTCAGCTTCTCGAGCAGTGAAAGTTCTGTCGCGTCGATAACGAGCGGAATCATGATTTCCGGGAAGACCTTTACGCCCTTCTTTGCCATGCGGCAGGCTGCGGTCATGATGGCGGTAACCTGCATTTCAAGAATCTCGGGATAGGTGATCGCAAGACGGCATCCGCGGTGACCGAGCATGGGGTTTGACTCATGAAGTTTTTCGATACGCTGTTTAACCGTCTCGAACGGGATTCCGACCGATTTTGCAAGGGCTTTCTGGCCTGCTTCATCGTGGGGTACGAACTCGTGCAACGGCGGATCGATGAGACGGATGGTTACACCGAGACCGTCCATGGCCTTGAAGATGCCCTGGAAGTCTTTTGTCTGGATGGGAAGAAGTTTGGCGAGCGCCTTTTTGCGGGCGTCGGCATCCTCGGCGATGATCATTTCGCGGATCGCGAGAATGCGTTCTTCCGAATCGAAGAACATGTGTTCGGTCCGGCAAAGGCCGATACCTTCAGCGCCGAGTTTACGCGCGTAGGAAGCATCGTACGGGGTATCCGCATTGGTGCGAACCTTGATGGTACGAATTTCGTCGGCCCATTTCATGAGTGTGGTATACGCAGGCGGAAGTTTCGGTGCAACCAGCTTGAGTTCGCCAATGTAGACATTGCCCAGCGAACCGTCAAGGGTAATGAACTCGTCTTCCTTTACTGTTTTTGTTCCAACAGAGAATTGTTTTTTTGCGTAATCAATCTGGAGCTGTTCACATCCAACGATACAGCATTTTCCCCAGCCGCGTGCTACGACTGCCGCATGGCTGGTCTTTCCGCCGGTAGCGGTCAGAATGCCGCGTGCCGCATGCATGCCGCCGACATCCTCCGGGCTTGTTTCTTTCCGGACGAGAATTACTGCCTCTCCCCGTTCAGCCAAAAGTTCGGCACGTTCGGCGGAAAAACAGACCTTTCCGGCCGCGGCGCCGGGAACAGCATCAATACCCTTGACCAGGAAGGTGCTTTTTAGGACCTGTCCCTGACTCTTGTCGATGGTCGGATAGAAAATACCCTCGATATCGCTTGTTTTGATACGGGATACCGCGGTTTCCTTGCTGATAAGTTTTTCGTTCACGAGAT
>CAZQEF010000218.1:0-3583 GCA_964592325.1 uncultured Treponema sp.
TCTTTGTTGCAGCCGGCGTGGTCACTGTCGTGCTCATGCTCATCATTCCGCTTCCTACCGTTATTCTGGATCTTTTCATGGCACTGAACCTGGTCATGAACCTTCTTGTACTCCTTATCGTACTCTATACGCGCAATGCCATTGAATTTTCCGTGTTCCCCACCATACTTCTGGTAAGTACCGTGTTCGGACTCGGTTTGAATGTATCGAGTACCCGGCTCATTTTGACCTTGGGAACCAAGTTTGACGGGAAAATGGTCCGTGCATTCAGTACCTTTGTTATAGGATCAAGTGGAACCGAAGGACTGGTAATAGGATTTGTCATTTTCATCATACTCATTGCCGTCCAGGTATTTGTCATTACCAAAGGTTCTACCCGTGTCGCCGAAGTTGCCGCGCGCTTTACTCTTGATGCCATGCCGACGAAAAATATGGCCATTGAAGCAGAATACAATGCCGGCGCAATTACCGAAGAAGAATCACGTCAGCGGAAACAGGATGTGCAAAAAGAGGCCGATTTTTACGGAGCCATGGACGGAGCAAGCAAATTTGTCTCCGGAAACGTGAAGATCGGTATTTTCATTACGGTTATCAACCTGGTTGCCGGTCTCATTTTCGGAATGATTTTCCGCAGCGAGCCCTTTGCGGTGGCGATACAGACGTACGCGTCGCTTACAATCGGTGACGGCCTCCTGTCACAGCTTCCGTCACTCTTTGTATCGGTCGCCACCGGTATCATTGTTACCCGTGCGGTTTCGGACGGTACGTTCGGAAGTGATGTAAAAACCCAGTTTTCACGGAATTCCTGGGTTTATTTTGTCGGTGGCGGAACTCTGACCATCATTTCCTTCCTGCCGGGATTCCCCTGGTATGTACTGCTCCCGGTTGCCGGCATGCTCATTTTTACCGGGTACCGGCTCAAGAAAAGCCAGGAACGTGATTTCAGGAAATCGCTCAAGAGTGAAGAAGACAAGCAAAAACAGAAAACGGGAGAAACCCCGGCCGATATCAGCCCGGTTGTCCCGCTTGATCCCCTTTCCCTGGAACTGGGGTATGGCCTCATTCCCCTTGTGGACAAGGACAAGGGTGCGGAACTGCTTGAACGGGTAACCCGCATACGCCGGGAAAGCGCGCTTGATCTGGGGCTCGTTGTTCCCCGCATCCGTATCATAGACAATATGCGCCTTGAACCGAGCGAGTACTGTTTCAAGATAAAGGGCGTGGAAGTAGCCCGCGGGAAAATCAGAATGGGTTCCTATCTGGGAATTAATCCGGGTGGTGCGCTTGAAGACATTCCGGGCGAGAAGACCACGGACCCCACGTTCGGACTCCCTGCGGTATGGATATCGGATGAAAACCGGGAACGCGCGGAACGAGCCGGATATACGGTCGTCGATCCTCCGTCCATAATTGCGACGCATCTTACCGAAATTATAAAGCGCCACGCATCCGAAATTCTTGGGCGGCAGGAAGTTCAGTCCATCGTTGATGCCATCAAGAAGGATTATCCTTCAGTCGTGGAAGAAGTTACCAAGATGTCTTCCATCGGAGAAATACAAAAAGTTCTTCAGGGACTTCTCCGCGAACAGGTATCGATCAGAAACATGGTGGTTATTCTTGAGACAATCGCGGACTTCCGTCCGGTTACAAAAGATACAACCGTTCTGGTGGAAAAAGTACGACAGTCTCTGGCCCGCCAGATATGCCTTCAGTATGTTGACGAAAATGCATCACTCAACGTACTGACTGTTCAGCCAGATCTGGTGCAGAAACTGGTGGAAAGCAGAATAGATACCGTTAACGGACCGGTTGCCGCGCTGGAACCTGCCGTGCAGCGCTCATGGATACGGTCGGTATCCCATGCGGTCGCGTCGGCACAGCAGTCAGGATATGTTCCGGTCATTCTCTGTCCGGAAGAAGCACGCATACTTATCAAGAACTCAACGGAGCGGGAAATACCGGATCTCGTGGTTCTGTCGGTTCCCGAGATAGCGCATGATATACGGGTGGAAGCAATTGGTGAAATCAGACAGGAAGAATAGGACGAAATAGCAGCGTATGGATATTTTGAGCGAACAGGGAACAACCTATGATGAATGTCTCGCAAAAATACGTGAAAAGTTCGGTCCGGACGTTCATGTGCTCCGCCAGAAAAAGATAAAAATGGGCGGATTTTTGGGTTTTTTTGAAAAAGACGGCATTGAGCTCTTTTTTATGCTCTCAAAAAATCCCTACCGCCCGTCAATTGCTCCGCAAAAACCGGCTTCAACATTTGAAGATGAACGCAAGCGCATTATACGGCAGGCAGTACAAAATACTCCGTCTCTTGCCGCGAAAATTCCGGAGCTGTCCGAAACGTCCACCCGGGAAGAATCTCCTGTTGCTCCCTCCGGGAATGATCAGCTTGATACCATTTTGCAGACCGTCAGAAAGCTGGAACAGCGCCTGGAGAAAAAGGGAAATGAAGAGCCTGAAAAACCGCAGGAACATGAAACAATACTGAAAATTGAAGTTCTTCTGGAGAACAATGATTTTTCCTCGGGATATATACGGAAAATTCTCTCCCGTATCCGGAATGAATTTACGCTTGAGGATCTCGTAAACTATGATCTGGTTCAGGATACCGTAGTAAACTGGGTTGGAGAGTCAATTGCAATTGGCGATAACCGCAATACCGTGCGCCCACGAATTATTGCACTTGTCGGACCAACCGGTGTCGGAAAAACAACTACTGTCGCCAAACTTGCCGCTGCCTATTCACTTGCAGCGGTAAAAGGAAGCAGACCGCTTAATGTACGGGTCATAACGATCGATAATTATCGTATAGGGGCCAAACAACAGATCGAAATTTACGGGAATATCATGAACATTCCCGTTTCATGTGCAGAAACACCATCAGATCTGCAAACATTGGTTGCCATGTATCAGGACGTTGATGTTATCCTGATCGATACAATCGGCAAGAGCCCGAAGG
This sequence comes from uncultured Treponema sp., assembly GCA_964592325.1. Taxonomy (GTDB): domain Bacteria; phylum Spirochaetota; class Spirochaetia; order Treponematales; family Treponemataceae; genus Teretinema. Next base: position 2,975 of record CAZQEF010000218.1, read on the forward strand.
ATTTCTCCCGAATTGCCGAAATGCGGCATTTTCTGGAAGCAGCGGGCCAGTGTACCGATGTATATCTTGCAGTCAGTGCTACAACAAAAGCGAGCGATATGCATGAAATAATGCGTCAGTATGAAACGTTCGGATACGGATCGGTTATCATTACCAAATTCGATGAAACATCGCGGGTTGGTAATATTATCAGCGCGCTTGAAGAAAAGAAAAAGCCGGTATCCTATATTACGACCGGACAGCGCGTTCCACTTGATTTTGAGCAGGCATCTGCAGTTCGATTTTTGACGAATCTGGAAGGATTCAAAATAAACCGTGCACGGATTGAAGAACGGTTCCCTGTGAGGGAAACAACGTTTGAATGGAGATGATATGGAAGACCAGGCAGAAAACTTGCGGACGCTCATGAAAGATAAAAACGACCGGCCTGATGAAGACAACGTCCCGGAGCAGGATACAACGCCCAAAAGCACACGGAAAACCCGTATCATAACTGTTACAAGCGGCAAGGGCGGCGTCGGGAAAACAAATGTTGCCACCAATATGGGAATTGCCTATGCGCAAATGGGCAAGAAGGTCATTGTCATTGATGCTGATCTCGGTATGGCA
>CAZQEF010000219.1:0-3580 GCA_964592325.1 uncultured Treponema sp.
TTCTCGGCATAGACAAAAAAGCCGGAATTCTGGTACAAACGGGAAACGGGGTTCTTGCCGTCACAACACTTCAGTGGCGTGCCAAAAAACCGCTTGACTGGAAATCGTTCATGAACGGCACGCGGGATTTTACCGGAACAATGCTTGAACCGCGTACCGAAAAACAACCATCACAATGAGGATGCCAATATGAGATTTGACCTTTCCGATTTTCGCGTAGATTTTGATTCGCTTGCTGAACGATTCCGCGAAAACGCGCGGGTAGTACTCTTTACCGGTGCAACCGTATTGCTCCTTACTGCTGCCTCAGCGGTTGTTGTATTCTTTATTTCCATCCGCGGAGCCGAACAGGTCATGGTCCCTGACATCACGGGAAAGGATATTTCCGTTGCCATGATCGAATTACAGGAGAAAGAACTGTATCCCCGAATTCAGCTCCGTTATTCGAGCAGTATTGATGACCGGGGAACCATCCTCTCGCAAAGCCCCGCTCCCGGATCCATCGTCAAGGCCGGCAAACGTATCGAACTTACGATAAGCCGCGGTATCATCATAGACAAGATGGAAAACTATGTCGGACAGGACATTGATGATGTCAAAATGAATCTCCAGGCGTTGTTCACCACCATGGAACGTCCGCTCATCGCCATCTCGGAACCGCCGCTGTATCGCTATGCGCCGGATCCGGCGGGAACCATTCTTGAACAGGATCCGCTCCCGGACACACCCATAGCCGGTCCGACACAGGTTTCCGTGGTTGTGAGCCGGGGTCCGGAGTATAACCGGGTTCGCGTACCGACCATTACCGGTCTCTCCATACCCGACATGCTCGCCAGCCTTTCAAACAGCGATGTCGTCTTTGACTTTTCCGCGCGCTATCCGGAACGTGAAGAGAGGGCCGGTACCATCGTTGCGCAAACCCCTGCCGAGGACGTATCCGTTCCGAGCTTCTCCCGTGTATCCGCTGTCGTCGCCGTACCGGTTACAGCACCGGACGGCCTTGTGTATGGAATCTTCGAGGAAACGCTTCCGGAGTATCCCTACCCGTTCCAGATAGAAATATCGGCGATAAGCCCCATGGGCGACCGTTATCAACTTGCGTCATTCAAACATCCCGGCGGCCACCTGAGCCTGCCCTATGCTGTTGACGAAGGCACCGTTCTCGTTCTCACCATCCTCAACAAGGAAGTGGGCACCTACGAAATCCACCAGGACAACGGCGCGGAAGCCGCAGACGGGGAGGAATAGATGAGGACCAAGGTCTGCCTTGTCCTGACTGCCCCAACCCTCAAGGAAGATCTCGCGCTTGTCGAACTGTACCGTCAGTGGATTGATATTGCCGAATTGCGGGTTGACTGCCTTTGCCATGAGGACCGCCTCAAGTTCCGCAGGTTTCCCGAACTGGCGAACATTCCCTGCGTGCTTACCGTACGCCGGAAAGCCGACGGGGGACAGTATATCGAAGGTGAGGGAGCACGAACAACGCTTCTCGCGCGCGGCCTTGCCTTTGCCGACATTGATCCCCGGAAGAACTTTGCGTATATCGATCTTGAGGAGGATCTGCAGGTTCCGAGTATCGAGGAAGCAGCCCGTGCCTTTGGCACCCGTATCATACGCAGTGTCCACAACATGGACGGTCCGGAATCAAATCTCCTTGAACGTGTCCGGAGACTGCGTCGAACCAAAGATGAAATAGCGAAAATAGCGTTCAAACCGAGAAATCTGTCGGACGTAACCCGTTTGTTCCATGAAGCAAAAAGCTGTACAAACGAAGAGTTCATTCTGATTGCCATGGGCCAGTACGGCCTTCCGTCCCGGATACTGGCACCGCTTATCGGTTCATCAATCTGTTATGCCTCAAGCGAAGAAGCAATCCGTACCTCGAAAAATCCGCTGGGACACCTTGATCCGATAACCCTTAACGAAATTTACAATATCCGCAATCTTGACGAGGGCACCCGTGTGTTCGGCATTACCGGCAGCCCTCTGGCGGCAACATCAAGTCCGCTCATTCACAACCGCGGATACCGCGCACAGAATCTGAATGCGGTCTACATACCCGTCAGGGCGGACACCGTCGAGGAATCAATTGAGTTTGCCGATGAGACCGGAATTACCGGCCTTTCGGTCACCTTCCCCTTCAAGGAAACCGTATTGCCCAATCTTGCGGAGATTTCGGCAGAAACGGGAGAAATCGGTGCCTGTAATACCATTGTTCGCACGGCGAACGGCTGGAACGGCTACAATACCGACGGACCCGGCTTCTCCCGCGCCCTGCTCGAGTTCCTGGGCAGACGGGATCTCAAGAAACTCAGGGTTTCCATAATCGGAGCCGGAGGGGCCGCGAAAGCGATCGCCCACGCAGTCAAGGAGCTCCACGGAAAAGCGTGCATATTCAACCGTTCAACCAGCAAGGCCTATGATCTGGCCCGTCAGTATAATTTCAAATGGGCGCCGCTGGACGCGGGAAGCCGCATACTGCTGGAAAAGTACTCCGATGTCATTATCCAGACTACCAGTGTCGGGATGGCCCCTGATACCGATCATGATCCGCTTGAATTCTACGCGTTTAACGGTCATGAAGCGGTCTATGATGTCATATACAAGCCTGAAAAAACACGCATGCTCAAACGGGCGGAACGAGCCGGCTGCCGTATTTGCAACGGTTATACCATGCTTTTGTATCAGGCATATCTGCAATACAAATTGTTCACAGGAGATGACTATGCCGAATAATGTTCTTACCGTGGATGAACAGAAAAAACGCGCCGCGCAATACGCCATAGACGACCTTTTTGAACGGGGAATGCTTCATTCCGGCATCCGGATGGGCCTGGGAACGGGATCAACCGCCATGCCGGCCGTTCACCGCCTCGCGCAGCTCATCTCTGAAGGGAAAATCAAGGATATCCGGGCAGTCCCCACCAGTTTTCAGACAATCATTGCCTGTGAAGAACTCGGCATTCCCGTATATTCTCTGAATTCGCGGGAAATCGGGGGGCATCTTGATCTTTCGATAGACGGTGCGGATGAAATCGATCCCGATTGCTGCCTGATCAAGGGAGGCGGCGCGGCGTTGCTCCTCGAGAAAATAGTGGCGTATAACTCTGAACAGTTTGTCATTGTCGCCGACGAGACAAAAGCAGTCTCCTCCCTCGGAACCGGCTTTCCCCTTCCGGTTGAAGTGGTTCCCGAAGCACGGGTGAGCGTAACCGCCCATCTCTCCCGTCTCGGAGCGACCGCAGCCATCCGCTACGCGGTCAAAAAGGCCGGCCCGGTCATAACCGACAACGGGAACATCATTCTTGACTGTCTTTGGGATGCGGCTGCCGGATGCAACCCCCGGGAAATGGAAGCGGCCATTAACGGCATTGCCGGTGTCGTTGAAAACGGCTTCTTTACCGGAATACGCCCCTCGGTATACATTGCGTACGCAGACGGGTCGATAGAACAGCGGTAATGGTATGTTACCGCTTCATGAGCCGCCCGAGAACCGGATCTTTTTGGCGCCAGTTCTTGTTTACCCGAACCTGCAAATCGAGCCTGATATAGTAATCGAACAATTTCTGCATCTCGGTTT
>CAZQEF010000220.1:0-3571 GCA_964592325.1 uncultured Treponema sp.
AAGTGAAACCGGCACGAACCGCGTCAAAAACGGAATATTCAAGAAGAATTTCACCCGAAGGGCCCATCGCATCAATTTGCTTGAGTCCGCCGTAGCGGCTGCCCATGCCGGCAGCCATGATGACCAGTGTCTTGTTCATCGATATTCCTCCATGACACCAAGTATACATGCTTCCATTCACGGAGCCATGTCCATATCAATCAATTACATGGACTTTTCGGTCTTATTATGCGAGTATATATCCATGCCCCTGCTCTCATACATACAGATAGACGATGAAATCAAGACACTCTTCGGACAATATTACGAGTTGCATGGCGTACGGCTTTCCGTGTTCACCACAGAGGGAAAACGGCTCTATCCGGACAAAGACCAAAAAGACTGCGCCTATTGCCAGCTCGTCCGCAAAGACCTTGGTCTCGACTCGCGTTGCGTTGCACTTGACCGGCGCATGATTGAGCGCAGTATCCGGGATAACCGCATGATCCGCTACCGCTGCCACGGCGGGATGGAAGAAGCTACCCTGCCGTTGAATGTTGACGGGAAACCCATCGGATGCATCATGCTCGGGCAATTCAGGCGGGAAAGTGCAGAAAACTCGCCCTATGAGCCGGATGGATTGAAACTGTTCGGAGACAACCGTCTGGACGAGGCATTCCGCGCAAGTCCCGCATTCACCGAGAAAAAGATAACGCTGCTTATGGATACCTACCGGTTCATGCTGGGGCTCATAGCGCGCGAACGCATGATACGGAACCGTGACTACAATCCTTTTATGCCCCTCCTGGAAAGACTCGAACAGAATCCGGCATGGAATCCCTCGCTCGAAGAAGCAGCGGCCATATGCGGACAAAGCCCGTCCTCCCTGAACCGGGTGATAAAAAAGGCTACCGGAAAATCTTTTAAAACCTTCGTTATCGAAAGCAAACTCCTGCGTGCTGAAAGCAGGTTCACCCGGCACCCGGAAAAAACCATAGCCCAGATCGCCGCCGAAACCGGGTATGAGGACCCCCTGTATTTTTCCCGTATATTCAAGCGGTATCGGGGAGTATCACCCGGACAGATGCGGAAAAAACTGCTCCGGACATAAAAACTGCCGTACCGGCAAGAAGATGGCAACCAAATGTGCTATCATGAGAAGGCATCGGGAGGAATTGTCTCATGGCTCTGTATATGTTTTTTCAGCGCCTTTTTCCAATGGTGCCCCGGCGTCACCGTAAAAACCTGCGCCAGGAGCGGTTCAGGCTCAACAATATCAGAACCGTATTCATATCGGCCTTTCTCATTCCGGAACAGCTGTTTTATGCCCTCTTTCTCAACAGCGCAGAGCGCCCGGAGCGTCCCGTCTTTCTCATTTCCGCAGCAGGGCTTGTACCCATCTTCCTGCTCTCCCTGTACTTTTACAGGAAAAAACCCCGAAAAACGACATGGATTCATACTCTTTTTTCGTTATCCCTCGCGATTCTCGGACTCAGCGTTGCCGTCTGGCGGCTGCTGCTCGCCGGAGGAACAGCCTTTTCACTTCCCACCATATATACAGCGGCTCTGTATGCTACCGCGGCCATTTTCTCCTTTTCATATCTCCAAAGCACCGTTATCTATGCTCTTTTTGCGTTCTGTTCCGTTCTGTTGTACCGCCAGTTCGGCGCCCATACCGCCTCACTCGTATATGTGGCAGACATCATGTCGAATACACTCATCGCATGGATTATCGCCGCATTCAATTACCGCTCAACCATGACTGTGTTTCTTGGACAACAGATGATCAATACCATGAACCGGGAACTGGTTGAACTCTCGGAACGGGATCATCTTACCGGCCTCTTCAACCGCCGGAAAGCCGAGACGCTCATTCTGGAAGAGTACTTGCGTTACACCCGGTACGAAACCGTTTTCTCAATCATGATTATCGACATTGACTGGTTCAAACGGATAAATGACATACACGGCCATGCAACGGGCGATGCAGGTCTTGTCGCATTTACCAACACGCTGACAGGCAATCTCCGCGAAACTGATACTGCCGGCCGCTGGGGCGGTGAGGAGTTCATCATAATCTGCAGGGAATCGAACCTCATGCAGGCAGGCTCTTTTGCCGAACGGTTACGCGCGGTCATTGAGCAGACATCGTTTTCTTTCCCGGAAGACATAACCGCCAGTATCGGAGTCGCTTCAATTACCGAAGCAGAAACGGTTGACGAACTCATCAATCTTGCCGACACTCGTCTCTACCAGGCAAAGGACGCGGGAAGAAACTGTGTGGTGAATGCATGAACTCAGAACTCTGATCCGGATTCCAAATCACCAAACGACTTGAGACCGCCGAGCGCATCCCAGGATTCGAGACAGCTTGACCCGGCCGCAGCGGCGATAGCCAGCGAGCGGGAAAATTCGTGACCCCGAAGCATGGCCGTTAAGAAAGCTGCGATACAGGTGTCCCCGGCACCGGTCGCGGAGCGGATCACCCGGGGAGGAATCGCCGGCTGTACCTGTTCTGCCTCACGCCAGGACGCAAAACCGTCAATTCCCTTTGCCGCCGCCTTCCCGCAAAGGCGGTCAAAGCCCGCTCCTCCCGCAATCTTACCGTAAAGTCCTTTTGCCCCGCATTTGATGACCACCACTTTTGCGCCAAGCGCGAGCGCCTTTTCCGCGAGCGGACGCACATCCCGTTCCATGGAAAGATTTTCCAGCGGATCGCCTGCCGGTGATTCCGATCTGAGCCGGTTAAGCGTTTCCCGGTCGAGCATCCAGACAAGCTCCTCATAACTGGGAAGAAAAAAATCGACATGAGGCAGCACACACGAAAGAATCACCTCCCAGTCGGCAGCTGCAGCCGGAGAGCGATCATCCACCGCGGCGAGGTCGAGACTCGTGAGCACGCCGAGTTCGTCAACCTTTTTGAACATACAGCAAAGTTCTTCCCCGTCATGTTCGTACATGCGCCGCATCTGAGGCGGATAACCAAAATGAAAGAGGCGCGACTCACGGATCAGTTCATAGTCAATATCGTCGCCGGTAAAGGTATGGTTTGCGCCCGGGTCATGAAGAAATATCCGATCCTGCCCCGGAAGGGCGAGGACGATGGAATACGACGTACTCGCGGTCTGCGACACAACCATGCCGTTGCCCGTTCCCCACTGATTCAGGAGATCGAGCAGCATGGTGCCGAACACATCGGTGCCGATCTTGCCCATGAGGCTTACGTCGTTACCGAAAAACTGCATGGCAAGTCCGGTATTGGCAACCACTCCGCCGGGATGGATATCCACGCCATCCACAGTGATGAGGGTACCGGGGATCAACACCGATGCGGGGTGCTGAACGTTCGCGGCGGTTGGGCTCCCCGCAACAGTTGAACTCCCCGCGGCTGTCGGGGGCCTTGCCGCCTCCGGAAATTTCGGGGTGATGTCCAGGCAAATGTGTCCGGCGATGACTGCGTCAGGTTTGTGCATACCCAAATAATAGCATGCCGCCGGGACTGCTGCCAAAATTGTTGGAAAAACTTGCTACCGCACTGTTCCAATAACCGTCTTTCCCTTGCGGGTATTACGGTTCATGTATGTGAACGTTG
>CAZQEF010000221.1:0-3554 GCA_964592325.1 uncultured Treponema sp.
AGATATGTTCCACGGGCATACGGTTTGCCACGCGGATACGAAAAATCCGCACCGATCACCGAGATTGACGAGTAACCGAGCGAGCAGGCGGCATCCCGAGCAGCCGCGGTTACGGTACCCGATGCAGTTGCAAGGTGCGGCAGGAAAGTTCGCTCCGCAGCATAACGCGCCAGGGGATGGCCGCTGGCAGTCATGATGAGGGGTGAGCCGTTTTGTAAGGCCGCTGAAATTACCCGGTGATGCGCACATGAATCCGCGATAACACAGGTATCCGGTGAAAATGACGGATACAGATGCATTGAAGAGTAAAACTGCGGGTCAATGGTGACATAATAATCGGGGATAATTCCCGAATCCCGCAGAGTGCCATGGGCGGTATCCGTGGATATAATCGCGTACTCATTTCGCCGCATGGCTATATCAGGAAGTGCATCTTCAAGAGAAGGCCCGGCCGCCGCAATGATTGCCGTTTTCCTGCGATCGACCGCTTCGGGCAGAATCATGCGTCCGGTGTCACACTGCAAGGAATTTTTAACAAAATTCGAAAACCAGACCTTGCCAAAATGAGCCTGCACCGAATAATCACGGGTAATACGTTCAAGCGCTTCTTCAAACGGATTATCACTGAGCAAAGAAGAAAAGCGCTGTTCCCAGGAACGGGGAGAACAGCACTGAAAGCTCCCGTGAACAGCCGGCAAATATATATTCGGCAACTCCCGGCACAGTGTTTCGCCGGAAAGATCTTCAAGAACATGAACGGCAGGATTTGACAACACATCTTCCATCGGCAATACAGAAAGGAGTGAAACCAGAGCCGGGGAAGAAATTTCCGCGGCCGCACAATGCGCTTCCGGGTATTTGTTCATGAATGAACGGATATGGAAAGCTCCGGTAATACCGGCAAAAAAAACAAAACAATCCGGTCCTATATTGCTTATTGTACGTTCACCTTCAATAACCGGGTCATATCTTGAATTCGCCGGAGTACCATCGCCATAACAGGGTACCGGCAACCCGGAACGCGACTGTATTGTGTCGCGATATACGTCATTTCCGTGTATATGTTCCAGTTTTGCGGCAAGAACCGGATTCACCGAACCGAGGGCGTTAATATTGGACCGAAATATGTCATTACTCACGGGAACGCAACCTTGCAGTCAGGGTTTCGAGAAATTCCGCTGTTTCACGAAAAAGCGGAAGGGCTTCACCGCCCGAGACAGTATCACTGTATCCGGTAAAATTGACGAGCTGGACAAGCTCGCATGATAACGCCCCGGCATCTTCCAGGCCTGTCGTATTTCGTATACTCTGCGCACTCGATTCCAGAAAATCAGCAACAATTCGGGAACGTTTGCAGCAATCAGGAACATTTTGCAGCCGGTATTCCGGTTTTAACTGACCTTTGCAACCGGAAAAGGAAGCAACTGTTGCTTGTGGAATTTCAGGAATGATGCGTACCGATTCCGGAATACGAAAGAAACGGCCCGCAAAGGAGCCAGCATGACCGGCGAACCAGCGGGCATAGGCGTTCAGCGCCATTGTGTTGGATGATCGTTCATGAAGCACGGCAGCGAGGGGCCGGGTTCTTTCAGTCATGTTTTGTATATGCGAATCAAATGAATGGGGACGGGCATGCGTATAACCCTTTGTTACCTGAAGATCAAGTCCCGCGGCCACAAGAGAGTGATCCGACAACCGGAGCATAAGATTCGCCGCTGTCCCGGCAACCGTGCCGTTCCTTTCTGCCTGGTGAGGCTGAATCCCTGTTCTTTCAAAAAGCTCCTGTTCCAGAGCTGTTCCATAGGTCAGCAGGAGCAGGGGATTGTTCTCCAGAACTGTACGGGGAATTATTGCTTCTGGAGGGAAGGCAACCACAGTATCTTCGGGACAGTTACGAAAATGTTCCCGTGCCCAGTATCCGCCATCTGTTGTGACGCACATATCAGGCCGTATCCCGTGATGGTGAAGACAGGTCATTGCTGACGACAAAGAGGCTATAAAGAATTGCTCATGCGGTAACGGGAAAACTGTTTCAAGCGAGGGTCCTGCACAGGCCAGGAATATCGGCAGCTGAATGTCCGGTGCAATTACGGGATTCCGTGAAAACGCAATGTTGTATATCGTGTTTTTAAGCCATCTCTTGCCAAAATGCGCACGCGTACGGATAAGGGCCGACTGAATTTTTACGAGCCCGGAAATTTCGTGCCATACTTTGGAAGCTTCCAGTGACCAACGGGTATCAGAGGGTTTCCATGATAAAAAGACAGTTGCTGAAAGGTATTCTTCCGGAATAACCTGAAACAGAAAATCCAGAACGCCTGAACCGGAATCCGGACGCCAGACCAGATCCCAGAGAGAATCAGTATCAGAAAAAAGATGTGCGGTATACCTCAGCGCAATGCAGGTCGCTCCGGGATATTTTTCCCTGAACACCGGGGCAGTATAAGATTCACCCGGCTCAGTGATAACAATATATCGCGGATTTTTCTGTGCAATTGCCAGTGAAACAAAACGTTCCGCTTCACGTACAGGATTATGAAGTGAGTGCAGACGAATTTGTCCCGATCCCATGATCAGATTACCCCGTCTAGAAAACCTTTTGCCTGGTCAGGATTCCGGAATGAACCATCGAAGACAAGCGATATGGCGGCAACACGCGCAGCACCAAACAGCTTTTCCAGCGTCTTGTTCATCTGATTGCAATACAGGGAGGAATCGGTTCCGGAAGCAACAAACACCAGAATACGCAAGGAATAATCATTGTTCTTCCTGACTATGCTTGCAGGTCCTGCCTGTCGCGCAATCTTGTTCACTATTGCACGATAGAGTATGTATTCATTGTAATCGGTATCAATGTGTGCACGATCAGGAAATGCTTTCGCAAAAGAAACAGAAAGTCCCAGAGCAATACGTTTGTCTTCAAATGCAGTACGTATTTTTGATACTTCAGTTATTGAATGTGAAACAGGATTATCCACGGAAGAAAGCGCTGCAAAGAGGGCTTTATTTCCTTCAAGAAAGTGTTGCATTGAACGGAGCGAAGAAGAAGCTGATTCCGGAGAAAGAGGTGCGCGTTCCACTGCGATGTTTGACTGAGCGAACAGTATGTACGCGGTATTTTGCCCGAAGGGAAGGGGATAAACCGCAAGCTCGACCAGGCCCGAGCGTTCCCTGGTAGAAAAAAATGATGAAAACAGCTGTAAATCTCTTCCGGAAAAACGGATGACATCTGTGGTACTGCATAATGCATCAAAAGATGAAAGCTCGGGCATCATTCGTGTTGAACTGGTAAGATCAAATCCGTTTTCAAGAACGACCTGATACCGATCCCCTGCGGGATACAACAGGAATCCTTTGTCACAGTGCGCCTCTGACAGAACATCCAGAAAGAGGCGTTTCAGCGTGTCATATGGTGATAACGAAACAATCCTGTCCAAAAGACCATTTTTTTTTTTACTCTTTATGGATTCGGGATTGTATGACTTTTTTATTTCAGCGTTCCGGATAAGCCCCATGATCAGGATATACCAAGTTCCTCAAAAAGTTTCTTGTAT
>CAZQEF010000222.1:0-3527 GCA_964592325.1 uncultured Treponema sp.
TCCGGCGGCGTATTCTGATACCATTCCAGTGAGGGCCGGTTGTGGTCTACTCTCCATCCTCCCGTGGCGAAGAATAACGACCGCAGGGATTCCCAGAACGGACCGATTGCTTCACAGGGACCGGTAAAGGTGGTAACCGCGTAGAGTCCACCGGGTAAAGTTCCCGGAAGCGTTCCCTCAACTATTCCCGGAATAGTATCCACCGCGGTAGAAACCATTACAGCCGGGGCGGCAAGTGTCGGTTCGTTGCCCGAGAACGTCGTGAGGAACGACCCGGGCCGCGGAGGTTCGGGGAGTGCAGACAAGGTGTTTCCGAAGGATTCCCAGAGTGCGGGCAGCTGCCAGAAGTCTCCGGTTCCCGGCAGGGTCAATGTTCTTCGCGGTGGAAGTTCCACAACACGGGTTGAATCTGTCGGCGCAAAGCCGGTACGGGCGGAAAGATGCCAGCGGGGCTGTGTTCCCGGACGCCAGTGCAGACCGTTCGGGGACGGCAGTTCTCCCAGCCACCAGGGAAGATGCGAAACCCGCGAGGGGGCGAGGCCGAACGCGCGGCGGAACGCGCGGCAAAAGGATTCGGCTGAATCATATCCCGCGTCGAGCGCGGTTTTGAGAACCGGCTCACCTTCTTTCAGCCGATACGCCGCGCGCTCCAGACGCAACCGGCGAACGCAGGACGCGAACGGTTCACCGGTGAGCGAGCGGAACGCGCGTTCGAAATGCCAACGGGAACTGGCTGCGTCTCCGGCGAGTTGCTCAGCAAGAAGCGATTCATCGAGGGATCCGGTCATTTTTTCGAGTACCCGGTGAACCCGCCGTTCCCAGTCGTCGCGCGTTTCTTTTCTCATTGGATGTCAGTACTCCTTTGCGTAGAGGATGCAGGGCATTCCGTCTTCCGCGGTTTGCTCGCCGATTTTTCCAAACCCGCATTTCTTTTCGTAGAACGCATGGTTTGACCGTGCGTAAACCGGGGTTTCAAGTTTCCAGGACGATCCGGGAAATGTTTCTTCCACATGCGCGAAAAGGGACCCCCCGATCCCCTGTCGCTGACGGTCCGGATCGGTGAACATGCAGCCCAGCCAGTGGTTTCCGTCCTTGCCGGGAAACACGATGATGACACCGGCTATCGAACCGTCCACAATCGCCTTGAAGGCACGCGCGGCAGGATTGAAGGCGTTTTGTTCCAGGAACGCTCCCGTATCATAGCCGGGAGGCCCTCCATCTTCACGGTTCAGGTGACGCCTTGAGTCATCGTCAAAGGCCCGTTTCATGACGGCGGTCGCTTCAGCGACATCGTTCCGTTCCAGCGGCCGGATGTCGGCCTTCAGGTTTATTCTTTTACTTTCCATGATGACAGCATATCCGATCCGGTAACGTGAGACCTGACCGGTTTTGCGATGTTTACGATATTGATATAGTATACATGAAATTGCACATAAACAGACAAGGGGTCAACATGATTGAAGCGGTTATATTTGACATGGACGGGGTGCTCATGGACAGCGAACCGCTGCATTACCGGACGGATCTCATCATGCTTGAGCATTTGGGTCTGTCAGTTGATCCTTCTTATCTGAACCAATTTGTCGGAATGACCAATCCCGAGATGTGGACGCTGATTGCCGGCGAATTCGGAATAAAGCGAAAGGTCGATGATATTCTTGAAGAACAACTTGCCTTGAAACTGACGCTCCTTGCAGAAGGCGAATGGACGGCAATTCCCGGCGTGCTGGCATTGACGGAATATCTTGATAAGGCCGGAATCCCTCTTGCGGTCGCTTCGTCGTCGTCCCTTCCCTTTATCGAGGGCGTACTACGCAAAACCGGGCTTGACCGGTACATACAACACCATGTTTCGGCAGAATCGATGGAACGGGGAAAACCTGCTCCCGATGTATTCCTGGAGGCTGCCCGACGGCTCAACGTTGATCCTGCCGGGTGCGTCGTGATAGAGGATTCGCGAAACGGGGTGCTTGCCGCGCGCGCTGCCGGCATGCGGGTTATCGGGTATCAGAATCCGTCGTCGGGGGATCAGGATTTGTCCCGTGCCGATGTTGTGGTTACGCACCACCGGGATACGCTACGGGAGCTTGAACGGTTTATGGGAGCCTGATTGAGGGGAAGCGGCAGCCGGCAACCGGCGGCTCGCCGCGCGGGCCGCCGCCGCTGTTCCGGCCTATCCCTGTTCCCTGAAATACTGTACCGAGAACGGCGGAAGGGCAATTTCTCCTGCAAAATGAACCGTTTCACCGGTAAATATGTTGACGAATTGGCCGTGGAGACCTTCGAATTTCCCGTGGTCGTGGTGTGTCACCGGGATCGTTTCGTCAGTTTCCGTCAGATTGACCGCAACAACCACCCGCTCCCGTTTTCCCGAGCCGGAATCGTCATGCGTCCGCTCAAAAAGATATTGGCCGTTCCGGACGCAGAGCTCCCGGAAACTGCCGCCGGAGAGGGCCGGAGAGTCTTTTCTGATACGCGCGAGGCGGGCAATGAAATCCGTTAACTCCGTCCACTCAGGCTGTCCGGGGCAGGGGCGGAGATCGTTGTCGCCGTTTTCCTTTAGCCCCGCAATTCCCCATTCACTGCCGTAGTAGACACAGGGAAAACCGGGAAGGGAGAAGAGGAGACCATACACAATAGGCAGATGCTCCGGCGTTTTCACCAGAGAGGCGATGCGGGTAACGTCATGATTGTCGCAGAAGGTCATCATCCGATCCGGCTGGTACAGTTCCTGCTGTTGGTTCAGTGTCCATGAGGGCTCGAACATGTTTCGGTCATTGCAGCCGGAATAGAGCGCCTTGTACAGCTCGTAATTCGTACAGCCATGGAGCAGGGTGTCGCTGACGAGGGAATAGTCCTTGCCGTAAATCGTTTCGCCAACGAGGGCCAGACCCGGTTCTCCCCGGGAGTCGGGAAGAGCATTGCACCTCGCGCGGAGTTTGGAAAGAAAACCGCGGTCCAGACAGTAGGCAACATCGAGGCGGAGTCCGTCTATGTGAAACAACTGCACCCACTTTTCAACCGCGCCGAAGATATGCTCGCATACATCGGGATTCCCCAGATTCAGTTTGACGAGATCGTAATGCCCTTCCCATCCCTCGTAGTGGAACCCATCGGAAAAGTGTGAGTCCTTGTTCCAGTCAATATGAAACCAGTCGACATACGCGGAATTTCGGCCGTGCTGTTGCACGTCGCGGAATGCCCAGAATCCCCGTCCAACGTGATTGAAAACCGCGTCCAGGACTACCCGTATCCCGACTGCATGGAGAGACGCACAGACCGCGGCGAAGTCTTCATTTGAGCCGAGCCGGCTGTCGACTGTGTAATAGTCGCGGGTGTCGTATCCATGGCGGTCAGACTGGAAAAGAGGAGTGAAATATACGGTGTCGGCACCGGTTTTCAGGATATGGGGAATCCATTCGGTGATTTTGGCAAGCCGGTTTTCAGTGGGTGCCACTGCTCCGTTCCAGGTTGAGTGATCGAAACGGTTTTCAGCCGGAGCGCCGCAAAAGCGAAGTGCATAAAAC
>CAZQEF010000223.1:0-3514 GCA_964592325.1 uncultured Treponema sp.
ATTACCTGACAGGAACTGTGATGCCCCGGGCATCATATCACTTCCAGATTCTCTTTGAGTATTCGGGCTTCCTCTTCATCAAGAGCGTTCAGCATTTTCTTGAATTGATCAAACCGTAGTAACGGCTGAAAACGATGCAGCAGTATCAATCGGTCTCGTCCCGTTTTTTTTGCATGATAGAGCAGCATGTCCGCAATATCGAGGCTTTCTTCAAATGACAATTGACGAGGAGTGTCTTTATAGAATGGATACACCACACACCCTCCTGAAACAGTAATGCTAACACGCTGGTCTTTTCCGACAGGAATGGAGTGATTTGAAATACTGGTTTTCAGAAGTTTCAGAAACTGTGGTATATACTCAATTTGGGTACGATTAAGCAACAGAACAAACTCTTCTCCGCCCCACCGGATCACGATGTCATCAAAACGCAACAAACCCTTCATAATGGTTGAGACTTCTTGTAATACAACATCACCGGCCTTGTGTCCAAACTCGTCATTGATTTTCTTGAAATGATCTATATCTATCATGCAGATACCAATCACTTTATTTCTGATACTTGGTTCGCGTTTCCAGACCAGGCTGTTTGTCACTTCTTCAGTAAAATTACTGATCATTTCGGTTACGACTTCACTATAGTATCTGCGATTATGCAATCCGGTTAAAGAGTCGTTCAGTGAGCTTTGTTTTAAATCCTCGTTCAGAGTGACAATCCTGGTATTCATCTTCGCCAATGTTGAAAACATGACAACTACAAGAACCTGTATTATCTGGCCGGTTACGTAAACACTGATATATGAATCGAAGGCAATTCCAATGTAATGCAAATATCCGAACAGGAAAACATCTATGAGCAACATGGAGAGTATTCCGACTGTAAATCCAAAGAAGAGCGAACCGAAAATGACTGGTATTAAGGTAATTTTAAAAGCATCATTTCCAAATACCGGATACAATACAAGTATGGATATATAACAAAAAACCATTATGACAATATAAAAAATATTCCTTCGTTGTTTTAGTATCCTGTAAAAGTTGCTCATTATGGTTTTCCCGGTAGTACTGATGATTGAAACCTTAGTTTATCTTTGTTTCCGCTGTCAAGCGTTGTCCTCATCAGGATTATATCACATTTTTTTATCGCTCGGCATTTGCAAAGAAGTACATCAGCAGGTCATCAAGGAGCGGTCGCCAGTTTTCCCATGAATGATCTTCCGGTACCTCAATATATTTAAATGTATAACCCTTTTTTTCAAGAATATGTTTCATACGCAGCGCACCGGAGTGTGTATCGTCATTTCTCGTTCCGGCGGTCATCATGATTTTTAACGGAAGTTTCCCGGATTTTTTATACAATTCATAAATTTCTGATTTATACATGAATGCGGGAGAATTAATTCCTATCAAATGAAAAACATCTTCAAGATAAACACCAAAATATGCGGAATTAATTCCACCCAGGGACACTCCCACTATTGCCCGCTTGTCCGGCGATGTACCGGTTTTATAAGTGGAATCTATCAGTGGAATAAGCTCATCCCGGTAAAAATCTGCATAGTCACTGTTCATCATAAACTGTTTTTCTCGCATATTTTTTCCGTTATCGGGATTCGTACGCGGATCGACGAAAACGGCAATTACCGGCTCTATTTTCTTCTGATATATAAGAGCATCCAATACCGATATCATGTTACCGGACCCCTGATATGAATAATCCTGCCCGTCTGTAACATAGATTGAAGGGAGGCCGGATAATTCCTCGTAACCAAAGGGAATATATACCCGATAGTACACAGGGTAATTCAGTTTTTTACTGAATACGGAATCGTACGACAGAAATTTCCCGTGGTCAATTTCACTGGTAGTAATTATGGAACTATCCACTTCATGCACCGCGAATTTTCCCGCGCATCCCTGGAACAATACCAAACAGGAAAGTATCACTACCGCACTTTTAAATTTATTTCGCATTTCCAGCCATCCTCTCTCCTCTCCGGGCATGTACACCAATGGATTTTTCGGCACAAAGCACGGAAAGAAGTATACACTGACGAAAATCCCCCGACAATGCGTATCGCCCCGCGTGGAATGTTGTGCCTCAGTCTCGTCACCTATGGTATAGTAATGACTGCAATCATGAATCATCATTGCGTAATTCAATGAAAAACTGCCGATGCGATGAGGAGATGCGACAAATGGAATTTCAAAACAAAGCCGGAATGATACTCATGTGCATTTTACTTTCCCTGCTCCTTCCCGCGGGCAACCTATATGGAGAGGACACGAATCCCCGCATCATACGAAACCCCGACTTTGGCAGCAACGGCCGATACTGGGAAATCTGGAGCGGAGACGGTGCCCGGGCATACGTTACCTATGGCAACACCGAAGCCAGAATCACGATAGAAAAAAATGAAAAGAGGTATTACAACACAAGCTTCACCCAAAAGGGCATCGGTCTTGAGAAAGGTCAGACATACCGGGTTTCCTTCAAAGCGAAATCAGATTCAAACGCCCGGATATATTCCGGGATAATGATGTCAAAAGATCCGTACAACCGCTATTCGGGAGATCATTTCTATACGTTAACAAACGATTACACAGAGTACATGTATGAATTTACCATGACGCAGGAAAGCGATGCACACACTACCATTCTCTTTTCACCCGCGGTTAAAGGCCCCATGGACTTTTCTTTGTGCGATATAAAAGTTTCAGTACTCGGCCCGGAAAAACCGTACACGATACAAAGCACGCTCAAAAAACCGGTTAAGCCATTCAAACGGGGCATTCAGTTTGGCAATACCTTCGATGCTCCATACGAAGGAGCCTGGAACGGAGAATTGCGGGAAGAATATTTCGATTATCTCGATGCACAAGACCACTTTGACCACATCCGTCTTCCCGTTCGCTGGGAAACTCATACCGGTGATACAGCACCGTATACCATCGATCCGGAGTATTTGCGCAGAATTGAGTGGGCTGTTTCAAACGCGATGAGCCGGGGTTTTTATGTCGTACTGAACATGCACCATCACACGGAATTTGAAACGGATCCGAAAAGGAATAAAGAAAAATTCATATCCATGTGGAACCAGATTGCGGAGCATTTCAGGAACTACCCTGACTGGCTCTATTTTGAACTGTACAACGAACCCAACCGGTCTCTTGATACCTGCTGGAACGAGTACTATCCTCTTGCGTATGACGCCATTCGACAAAGCAATCCTGAACGCACCATCATTATTACGCCTACGTTCTGGTCAAATATCGATAAACTCTCATCCCTGAAATTTCCGGAAAGGATACAGAGCGATCCCAACATCATGGCTGAATTCCATTTCTACTATCCGCACAAGTTCTGTATGCAGAACTCTGCGGGAAATGGCGCGGAAGACGTTTCCGGTATTCGATGGAAGGGTTCCAACAAAGAGAAAAAGGAAATTCGGCGCCTCCTTGATGGTGCAGTACGATGGAGCAAAAAGCATGGAAACATCCGGCTCTATAATGG
>CAZQEF010000224.1:0-3513 GCA_964592325.1 uncultured Treponema sp.
ACAGTGGATTTTGAGTCCACCGTGTCTACCATTCCACCACGCCGGCGCGTGATAAGAAAGATACCACAGACAAAGCGCGTTTGTCTATTCCCGGCGCGAGCGGAGCGAGTTCGCGAGCGCGAGGAGGGCGACGCCGACATCGGCGAATACCGCCTCCCAGAGGCTGGCAATGCCGAGCGCGCCGCCCGCGAGAAATACGGCCTTTACGGCAAAGGCCATCACAATATTTTGCGTGACAATGGAACGCGTTTTCCGGGCGATACGTATCGCTGTTGCGATGGCGCGCGGATTATCATTCATGAGGATGACATCCGCCGCTTCAACCGCCGCGTCGCTGCCCATGGCGCCCATGGCGATGCCGGCATCCGAACGCGCCAGAACCGGAGCGTCGTTTATGCCATCTCCCGCAAAAAGAACCGCTGCGCCGGGATGTACCGCTTTCATGGAATCCGAGACCGCTTCAAAACGCGCGACCTTTTCGTGCGGCAGAACTCCGGCTTCATACTCGGTAATACCTGCTTCACCGGCAATCCGCGCGGCCACGGTTTCCGTATCACCGGTCAGCATGACAATCCGTTCAACGCCGAGGGCACGCAACTCCCGGATCGACTCATGGGATTCCGGCTTGAGCGAGTCGCCCAGTACGATTGAGCCGAGATACCGTCCTCCCAGCGCGGCATGAACCGCGGTTCCTTCAGGCAAAACGGAAACACCGCCAACGCCATTCTCCCGCAGAAAATCGGCGGATCCGGCGAGCAGTGCCTCGCCGTTGATTTCAGCTGAAATCCCCCGCCCCCGCTCTTCGCGGAATGAGAGCAGCGGCGAATCATCAGTTGTAATTCCCTTTGACTCTGCGTACGTCCTGACCGCCCGCGCGAGCGGATGATTTGAACGCGATTCGGCAAGAGCTGTTGCCCTGAGCAGTTCCCTCTCATCGGTTCCCGCCTCCGGCCGGACGGCGATGACCGAAAACTCACCATGAGTAAGGGTTCCCGTTTTATCGAAAACCACCGCCCGGGTCCTTGAAAGAACATCAAGGTAGTCTGCGCCCTTGACCAGAATTCCGCGGCGGGCCGCACCGCCTATCCCGCCGAAATAGCCGAGCGGAATGGAGATAACCAGCGCGCAGGGACAGGATATGACCAGAAACACCAGCGCCCGATACACCCAGGGCTCGAAGACGGCAAGAGCTGACGGCATCGGGCCGCCGAAAAGATATGAAACAAATGGTCCGCCGAGAGCGAGAAGGAGGGCCAGGATGGTTACAACGGGAGTGTAGACCCGGGCAAAGGCGGTAATCCGTTTTTCCGTCCGGGCCTTCCGGTCCTGCGCGTTTTCAACCAGGTGCAGCATTTTAGCCGCCGCCGTTTGTTCAAAAGGCGCGGTGGATTCAATAATCAGCACGCCGCCGCCGTTTACCGAACCGGCGAAAACCGTGTCAGCTTCGGCAACATTCCGGGGGAGACTCTCCCCGGTAAGCGCCGAGGTATCCACATCGGAGGATCCGGAAATGACGATACCATCCAGCGGGATGATTTCGCCCGGATGCACCCGGATATTCGTCCCCGGCACGATGTCCGCCGGATGCACGATACTGCCGTCCGCATCGAGGCGGGCCGATTCGGGGCGAACGTCCATAAGAGATACAATTGAAGAACGCGACTTCCGTACCGCCGATTCCTGAAAGAGCTCACCGAGATTATAGAAAAGCATGACAGAGGCGCCTTCAGCCCATTCGCCAATGGCAAACGCCCCGAGCGTGGCGACCGTCATGAGAAAGTTCTCGTCAAACACTTTTCCATGGCGGAGATTATTTATCGCCTGAAAGGCAACCGAATAGCCGGCAATGGCCCAGGAGAGAACAAAGAGCAGCCGGGAAGCCATTTCCGGCAACCCTGAAAATCCGGACACAATTGCCGCAGCAAAGAGAGCCGCCGCAAAAGAGAAACGGAGGGCAAGTTTGCGGTTCTGGTTTCCCGCTTCCGGTGTCCGGGACACTGGCGCGGCGGAGCAGGTGGAACAGGCACATGAACTCATATCCGATCCTCCTCAAGATGCGTGCGCGCCAAAGACAAAACAGAGCCTACATGATCATCGTCTATCGAGTAAAACACCTGCTTCCCTTCACGGCGGAACCGGACAATCTTTGCCTGTCGGAGCACCCGTAGCTGGTGCGAAACTGCCGAGACGCTCATTTTTGCGACTGCCGCGATATCGCACACGCACAGTTCTCCTGAAAGTAATGATGAAATAATGGTCAAACGGGTCATATCCGCAAAATTCTTGAAAAAGTCCGCAAGATCCTCACGCAGATCATCGGGAGGAAGGGAATTCCGAGCTTTATCTACAGCCGCAGTGTGCACACAGGGGGTTTGGCAGGTGTCGGGGATGTCATTTTGAGGTGGCATGTCGGCACTGCTACCAAAATTGTTGAAACTGCTACGAAATTTGTTGACTCTTCGCTTCTTCATATACTTGAATATATGTTCAAGTGTTCACATTGTCAACGGTTTTTACAACAAAAACCCGCCGGATTATCCTCCGACGGGCCTTTTTCTGGATTTCTTTCAACAATTTTGGTAGCAGTTCATTCACGATTCATGATTTTCAGAATTTCATTGCTCCCCCGGTCAATCTCTTCCATATTCGCGGCAATCATTTCCAGAGTTTGCACGGTATTCTGTACGGTTGTCCTCAAACGGGCGAAGGAATCGCTCAGTTCAGTATTTGAATCACTCAAACCCGAGATTTTACTGTCAACATCGGAAAGGAAGCCGGTTATCTCGTTGGAGTTCTTGCGGGTTGACTGCGCGAGTTTGCGTACCTCTCCGGCAATAACGGCAAATCCGGCGCCTTCCCTGCCTACATGCGCTGCCTGGATACTGGCATTTATGGCGACGACATTGATCACTTCGGTTATGTCGTCAATGGCGCTGACCAGTTTTCCGGTTTTCTTGAGCGTCTCGGAAAGAGCCGTCGTATTCCCGGCGATTTCGCCTGCCGCGCGGATACTGCGCTGGTTCAGTTCTTCCAGTTCACCGATTGCCTGCTGCTGTTCTGAGGCGACTGTTGTTACTGATTTGATTGATTCGAGCATGGGCCGGACAAGGGCCTCTATTTCACGATTTCGCTCTTCCAGCTGTTTTTCCGCGGCCATAACCCGGTTGATAAGGACGGCCCCTTCGAGAGCACTGCTTACTTCTGAGGCAAGTGATTCGTAGAGCACTCCCGATTTGACGGTCTGCTCAAACACCAGATACCCCAGCTGTTCCTCCCGGTAATACACCGGCTCAATCATGATGGGTGCGAGCGGATTATCAAGATAGTCCACTCCGGAAGGAACCAGTTGTATCGGCTTAAAGGATTCTTTGGGGAAAGGAACTTCTTTGCCGTTTTTAAATGCGGTGGCGACATGGGCGCCCTGTACCGGATGTTCCGGATCATCATACAGACAGAGAACGACTCCGTTCATGCCGAGGCGGGTAAAACTGGTCCGCATGGTTTCAACAAGGC
>CAZQEF010000225.1:0-3504 GCA_964592325.1 uncultured Treponema sp.
CTTGAGCGGGCGGTTATCAAGTGCGCAGGGGAGACGGAATCCGAAGTCTACCAGGTTCTGTTTTCGTGAGCGGTCTCCTTCGAACATGGCGCCAACCTGCGGCCAGGTAACATGACTTTCGTCCATGAAAAGAAGAAAATTGTCGGGAAAGTAGTGGAGAAGGGTTGCAGGCGGTTCCCCCACCGGACGGCCGGCGATGGGGGCTGAATAGTTTTCGATTCCCGGACAGTATCCCATCTCTTTGAGCATTTCGAGGTCATATTCGGTTCGGGTTTTCAGACGTTCCGCTTCAAGCACTTTTCCCTGAATACGGAACCGTTCGAGCTGTTCGTCGAGTTGTTCCTGGATGGATCCGACTGCCCGGGGAATCGCATCTTCGGGCATTACAAAGTGTTTGGCCGGGTAAATGGACAGTTCGTCGAGTTCAAGCAGGGTTTCTCCCGAGACGGGATGGAACTTGCGTATCCTGGAAATTTCTTCCCAGTCAAATTCAATACGGTATGCTTCTTCCAGATAGGCCGGGAATATTTCCAGTACGTCACCACGTGAACGGAAACGGCCCCGTTCAAGCACGGAGTCATTCCTCTCATATTGCAGTGTAACCAGTTTGCGTTTGAGTTCATCGGGATCAACAGTTGTTCCCTTTTCAACATGAATACGCAGGTCCCGGTAGGATTCCGGGAGTCCCAGACCGTAAATGCAGGAAACGGTGGAAACGACAATAACATCGCTGCGTTCCATGAGACTGAAAGTGGCGGAGAGTCTGAGGCGGTCAATTTCTTCGTTGATTGACGCGTCTTTCTCTATATAGAGGTCGCGCGCCGGCACATACGCTTCCGGCTGATAATAATCATAGTATGAAACAAAGTATTCCACCGCGTTGTTCGGGAAAAATCCTTTAAACTCGCGGTAGAGCTGCGCGGCGAGTGTCTTGTTGTGGCTGATGACCAGTGTTGGTCGTTGCACCTTTTCTATGATCTTTGCCATGGAAAAGGTTTTACCTGATCCGGTTACTCCCCTGAGCGTCTGGAATCGGTCACCATTATTGATACCCGAGACCAGAAGGTCTATGGCCTGCCCCTGATCGCCTGCGGGTTCATAGTCGGATACGACGTGGAATGGGCGCATCAGTTTCTCCGTTCTACCAGCTGGACTGAAAGGTCAATGCGTTGTTTACCCCGCAGAACAGTAACACGCACGGTATCTTCGGGTTTCTTTGCTTCTAGTGCGGCATAGTAGTCCGCGAGACTTTCAACCGGCTGTCCGTTAATGGCGGTTATAACGTCCCCGCCGAGATAGATGACGGAACTCGAACGGCCTGCTCCGTAGCGTACTGCCGTAGCACCGCCCTTGAGCCCTGCCTTTTCCGCATAACTGCCCGATCCTACGCGTGAAACCAGCAGTCCGCGGTTGACCGGAATCTCGGCGTAGTTTGCGATGGCTGAATTGAGCTGTACCAGATCCGCGTCTATAGTTCCCCGGCGTACCTTACCAAACTGAATAAGTTCGGATACTACGCGTTTTGCGGTATTTACCGGAATCGCGAATCCGACACCGGCGGAACTGCCGGACGTTGAGTAAATCATGGTATTGATACCGATCATCCGTCCCGCTGTGTCCAGTAGCGGTCCGCCGGAATTTCCCGGGTTTATTGCGGTATCGGTCTGAATCATGTCCCGTATTACCGTGTTTGAGGATGTCTTGATGGGGCGGCCGAGCGCCGAAACAATACCGGTGGTCAGGGTGCGTTCCAGACCGAAGGGATTACCGATCGCGAGCACTTTTTGTCCCACCTTGAGCCCTTCGGAATTGCCAAAGGGAATGGTGGTGAGAACAGTGTCTTTGGGAGGGGTAAATTTCAATACCGCAATGTCATTCTCCTGGTCGACACCGACCACCTCTCCTTCAAACTGGCTCCCGTCGGAAAGTGATATGTAGATTTTTACCGCATTGGAAATAACATGGCTGTTGGTAACCACAAATCCCCGGGTATCTATGATGGAACCTGATCCAGATCCACCTTCCTGCGGTACCGGTTCGAGAAACCAGTTGATACCGACAATTTCAGTCGTAATATTGACTACCGCTTCGTTTGCTTTTTCGTATACGGTAATGTTCTGCCGTTCATCCTGCGTGTAGGAAACAGGATCGTCCACGGCCAATGATGCTTCGGGAATGTTTTCCCTGAGTATGAGCTCTTTCAGCGGTTCCTGTGCCGGGATAACTGCTGCGTCTGCGCTGTCACCGTCTGCTTTTGAAACAGCCTCTCCGATGAAAAATGACCCTGCCATGGTCAGGGCTACGGCTATGAAGATATACCCGATAAGCTGGTATTTACTGTATAATCGCATTTTTTTCTCCCTGGTACATTCAATATATTGCAAATATTCCTGTACGGCAATTCCATGGAACCGGAGAAAAAAAAACAGGGGACATACATCCCCTGTTTACGGATTCATTGCCAACAATATTGGCAGCAGTACCGGTTATTTCGCAGATACTGTCTTTTTTGCCGGAGCTTTCTTTGCTGCCGGTTTTTTTGCCGCCACGCCCTTCTTCGCAGGCACCGCAGCTTTCTTCCGGCCGCGTTCAAGAAGCAGTGTCTGTGTCGGTTCATTGCACACTTCATCCGGTCCGTAGTACTGGATTGCTCCGGGGAAGGTATAGCTTGTCTTGATTTCCCATACCGGCCGGTTCTTGGCAAGCGCCTTGAAGGGTTTCCCGTCCAGTTCAACGAGCGCCTTGCGGATAACAGGCTTCTTGGATCCGTGTCGCTGTTCCATGTTCATCATCATGGTGAGCGGAACACCACCCGCAATCCATTCCTTCGCGGGAGCGGTCAGGTTGCGCACGGATGAAAGGTAGCCGGTCAGCCCGTTCGCGATCAGGATGAACGCGGTGTATCCGAGGGAGTAACAATAGTCTGCGTCGAAGTTTGAAGGGAATGCGCATCGTCCTTCGTATCCGAAGAAGTGATTGTATGAGCTGAAAGAGCCCTTGTAGGTACCGGCTTTTTTCATTGCGGCGAGTTTTGTTTCCACGAGCGAAATAAGGAGCTTTTCCGTTTCGATGCGGGAAACCTGCACGTTTCCGTGAGGATCGCGATCCATGAGGAACTGCTGGGCAATTGAGGCGGGAAGTGACTTGAATGTTGCGGCAGAATTCTTGGAAAGGTTTTTTGCAAGCCAGGCGGCCTGTGCGTCAAAACCGGAAAGCTTGTTGAATTCGGCTGCTTTTACGGCCATGAGGTCGTTGAGCTCTGCAATGAGACGCTTCATTTCGGGAACGAACTCCACGAGTCCTTCCGGGATGAGGATAACACCGAAGTTTTCTCCGTTCTCGGCACGTTTGGCGATAATGGTACACAGATAGTCGGTGATCTGGCGGAGGGTCATCTTCTTTGCCTCAACTTCTTCCGAAATGAGACAGACGTTTGGCTGGGTCTGCAGGGCGCATTCAAGGGCGATGTGGCTGGCGGACCGGCCCATGAGCTTGATGAAGTGC
>CAZQEF010000226.1:0-3496 GCA_964592325.1 uncultured Treponema sp.
CCTATTCCCGGTCTTTCGGCCAGGTGAGTGATTGCGCACACAGTTCTCCAATTTGCTTCGCGGCCTTTTGTGCATCTGCTTGGGAAACTCCGGCTTCCTGATTCAGTGTTTTTGAAAAGAACTTCTCTATCGATAAAAATGCGTCGGGGAGGGCGTAGAAGAGAAAGGCAAAATCCATGCCTGCGGGACGTACTACGGTAAAGGCGGAAATTGCCTGTTGCGGTTCCTTGCTGAATATTATCCGTGACTGATTTTTTGCGGTAATGATATTCGTTTCGCTGAAACGGAATGGTACCAGAAAATCCTGTGCCCGGCAGTATGGTTCCATCGATTTTTGGGGGAAGGTTGGCGGTTCCACCAGAACAAACAGTTTCTTGCCGTTTGTATGAAAGGTGATACCGTTTCCGGTGGCATATATATCCTTTATGGCAGAATATGACACGACCTCATAAATGCTGTAGGTAGTCTCGGGTTTGAAAAACGACGAAACAATATACCCTTCATCCATCGGGAGCTGATTTTGTTCATATGCTTCAAAAAGGTCCATTGCCTTGATTGCCATTACATCCTCCTTGTATTCTCTCCCCCAGTATAGGTGATTTTTCGGGCAACCGCAATTAAAAAAACTGAGGCAGGGACAGATGCAGGAAAAATGCCGCCGTTCATGTGATTTTATGGTTTGCTTTTCCGGTAAAGTGACCTTATACTGCCCCCATGAGCGTACATCGTCTGTTAACCCGCGTTTTTTCCTTCTTTTTTTCAATCAGGGTGGATAAAAATTCAACATTGTTGATAAATCGGATGCGTGTTGCGGCAATTTACGTGGTTTCGCTTGTTTTTTTTATTTCTGCCGGAGTAAATCTTCCCCTTGTTCTTGAAAATGAACTCCATTTCATTGCCGTGTTCCTCATATCGTATATTATTCTTGTTACCGTGGCCCTCATCGTCTTGTGGACAACCCGTCGTCTGAATCTGACGGTATGCATTCTCGGTTTCTGCGTGCTGTTGCTCATTATTGAACAGAGCATTGACGGTGGCGGTGTTTTCGGCCTCGGGGTGCTCTATCTCATGTTCGGGTTCCCCGTCATCTATCTTCTTTCGGGAATACAGGTAACGCTTTTGTTCATGGCGGCCTACTATGGAGGCCTGCTGTTCCGGCTGAATTACGGTTTTTATTTACCGACATCCATTTTCAACAATCAGGAAATTGCACAACGGATTCTTTTCATTATGGGCATCGCTCTTGTTCTCCAGGGAACAACCTGCCTGTGCATCGATATCGTAATACGAAATCTGGTAAAAATCGCTTATTATGACCGCATTACCGGACTGCCAAACCGTTTCAAGTTCCTCTCCCTGGTCAAGGAGCGCATGCTTTTGCGGAATACCAAACGGAATCCGGTAAGCGTTATTGCGCTGAAAACAGTAAACCTGAGCAAGATCAATTCAATGCTCGGTCCGGATCTGGCCGATGAACTGATGGCTACTATCGGAGCACGCCTGTCTACCTACCTGAACGGTACACGGGCCGTGGGGCGTTGGAGCAGTTCCGTATTTGTGCTTTTGGCAGATCTTCATCAGCAACATCATCTTGAACGGTATACGACGTCGCTGGTCGAGCATCTTTCCGGGCCTTTTCTGGTCGGGGAACGGGTTGTATCGGTTTTTTTCAATGTTGCCGTGTCCCGCAGTCCGGAAGATGCGGAAGAGGCCGGGACGCTCATAAACAGCGCAATTTCCCTGCTTGAGCGCAACCGTTCACAGCCGGGTGAGATCGCATTCTATACCCGGGACATTCAATGCTGCCAGGCGCGAATGTTCGGTCTTCTGGATGATCTCAATAACGCCTGTTTCGATGATGAGTTTTATCTGGTGTATCAGCCGAAAATTCGGGTTTCTGACCAGAGTTGTATCGGTGCGGAGATATTGCTGCGTTGGAATAACCCGAAGCGGGGCAACGTACCGCCCGGAGAGTTCATTCCGGTTGCCGAACAATGCGGCATGATACAGAGTATCAGTCGATGGGTAATAAAAAACAGTTTCGCCGAAATAGCAGGGATGATGTCATCCGAGCCGGAACTGATACATGGCCGGGTGTTCGCGATTAACTTGTCAGTGACCGATTTGCATGACCGTGAGTTCACCGGATATGTGGAAAAAATGCTGCAGCGTTACGATATCCCGTCGTCAATGATTGAATTTGAAATTACCGAGGGGGTCATGCTTGATGATGATCCGCGTATTTCCGAGAATCTTGCGAAATTGCTTGACAGAAAAATTCGCATAGCCATTGATGATTTTGGTACCGGATATTCCAGTCTGGGGTATCTCCAGCGATTGCGGGTACATAATCTCAAAATTGACCGGAGTTTTGTTCAGGCGTTATTTGTTCACCCCCAACAGGAGGACTCCGCACTTATCGACGCCATTATTTCCATGAGCAAATCCCTCAAACTGGAAATAACCGCGGAAGGAGTGGAAACAGCGAATCAGTTCGAATATCTGGGTGTTCGGGGATGTGATTCGGTTCAGGGTTTTTTGTTCAGCCACGGAATAAGACAGGAAGAATTCCTGTCTTATTGCCGTGACCATTGTACACCGTCTTTTAAATGATCATTGCAGAGCGTGACCAGTCGTAGTACTTCGTGGTCAACTCTTCTTCGGACGGCATGGGGTACCATGCCTTTTCCTTTGTATTAACCAGCGCAAAGCCGTCCTTGACGATCTGGAAACGGAAGTTTCCGGCAAACGTCCTGTCGAGCGTCTTGGTTACTTTTCCCCGCTCGGTTACTGCGGCAATACACTCAATCAGATGTCCGAGGTTGTGATCGTACATGGGACCGATGTGGCCGGTATGTTCAAGGTCGTCAAGATCGATAACCTTGAGGTCGCAATAACAGATCGCCGGCAGGGAGATTTTGGATTCCCCCTTAACGATATATTCGCCGAACGCGGCGGGTGCAAGTGAACTCACAACGAGGGGCTGTACCGGGCAGAGTTCCTGGTATACGTGGTACGGTTTCCCCGGTCTGTCTGAAGGGAACGGACTTTTGGCAAGGCCAATTGTTCGTCCGTCAGGCGTGGTCAGATACAGGTTCCCAAGTGCGGAAAAGGGAACCTTTTCAAGAACGCGGTATATGGAAAGATATACTGAATGTTTCGGTTCGCCGTTCCGGTGGGGTATGCAGCGTTCCTTTGCGTAATCCCAGTCAAAATCGGCAGAAAAACCGCCGTCAACTTCTATGAAAATGAGACGCTCGTGTGAACCGCGCTTTGAGCTTGTAGTCATGTATGCGCCGAATTTATCCGCATCGAGCATGGACGCGATCAGGGATTCAGTGGGAAAGAGTGTGAGATAGTAATGGATATCGGACATGGTGGACTCCTTTGGCCTTCCGGTCAATTAATGAGCGAGCTTATCCAGGTTACAATGTTGTAATTCTGGAAAACCGAGACGGTAATGAGCGAGATAACCGCCATGATCTTGATGAGAATG
>CAZQEF010000227.1:0-3495 GCA_964592325.1 uncultured Treponema sp.
TTGAAGGCGGCATTGTGGATGTTGAATCCGAAGGCGTCCTGGTTACGCTCAACAAAAACGAAGCCGTTGAAGTTGAACCGGGAAAGGCGCCCGGCGAAAAATTTGTCCACCTTGGACGTGAACTCGACTTCAGCGACTGGAACCAGGGCAAGAATGACGACTTCCTCGCGGACCCGGTTGCTGCTCTTGCGTCAGTCGAAAAGCGCCTCGCCGTATACAAGGCTGAACTGGACAAGCTGAAAAAACCCTATGCCGACGCGACAGAGTCCTGGCGCAAGGCCACCGCACAGTACAAGATCCTCCTCGAGGAAAACGACATTGACAAGATCAAGGCGTTCCAGAAGGAACTGCTTTTCCCCGCGCAGGATGCCCGTGCAGTACTCATTCTGAACATACGTTACTGGGCGCTCAACTACCTGTCCATGCGCCGGTACGTCGTCTCAAACATGTACATGGAGATGAAGAGCCGCCATCCGTTGGTTTCAACCCCGGAAGCGGACGCATTCTTTGAGAAACACGCGGAACTGCTCAGCCGGTATGAGGCAGATATCGTTCCCGAACTGAACAAGAACGACTACTAAGGAGTACTGAACATGATAAAACCCCGCCCTGTTTTACTGATAATCCTCGGAGTATTGCTTATAACCGGATGCAACTTCTTCATCGATGACACGGAGAGCACACCGGATGAACGCATGGAAGCATTTATCCGTGATGCGAACGCCGGAAACTGGGGAATCATGTGGATACATTTCCATCCCGACGCGGATGATTACAGTGACATCAGCAACGTAGCCCAAAGTACCTTTGGGGGCCATCTGCCGCTTGAAGCTCTGTATGTTTCCGGGAAAACGGCAACCTGCAGAAGCGGTACCGATCCCGATACCCAGTTCCTTTTTACCGTCATTGAATACGATAAGGATAACTACAAGATCCGGTACGTGGAACAAACGTCGACAGTAATACGACGCGCACAATGAATTTCCGGCGGCAATGCCGCCGCCAAAAAAAAGCTTTCGCGCCGCGAAAGCATATAAAACGTGAAAAGGAGACTTGTCATGAAAAAACTTCTCATCCTCTTTGCCTTCACACTGATTGCCACCCTGTATTTTACTTCCTGTGAACCTGATACCGAGTCGTATTCGCCCCAGGAGCGCATGGTAGCCTTCCTGGCCGCTGCAAATACCGCGCAATGGGGTGAGCTGAAACAGCACACCCATCCGGCATCCGCAAACTACAACACGGCAGATGCGACATTCTGGGAAACTGAATTGGACGCTTACCTTCCGCTTATTAATCTGAACGTAACCGGCCAGACAGCAACCTGTGACGGTGCCGGTCCAGTCACGTTCTATTTCTTCCTTACCGCGGACAGTGACGACAACAATCTGATCAATCATATCGAACGCGATGCAACGACTGTGTTCCAATAACCACTGCTACGAAAATTGTTGAAAATTTTCGCAGTAAACCATGCGTTTCATGGTGCAGGCCGCTCTCTGGAGCGGCTTTTTTTATCAACAATTCTGGTAGCATCAAAAAAACTTGACGATGGCAACAAACCGTGAGACACTTTATCCACATATTAAATCGGGAGGAAGTCAATGACTGCCAAAAAAGCGCTTATTATTGTTTCCGTATTGCTGGTATCTACAGCCATGCTCTTCGCACAGAGCTTCAGCAAGAGTGAAGAGTGGGTCACATTCGATGACAAGGTCAAGGGAGGAACATCCACCATCAACAAGAATGCCGGGATGGTAACCATCGACGGGAAAGAAGTTGTTGCAGTTACCATGACCGGTGAGGTAACCACCAAATTCCAGTACGGGTACACCGGCGTAACAGCCGACGAAGATCCTGTCACGGTAGCCGCATTAAAGGAAGCAACCGGAATAACGTTCTACACCAAAGGTGATGGCAAAAAATACCGTGTCCGTGTGGAAACCTCCGATGTCAAGGATGCCAACTTCCACGGCTTTGTGTTTACCGCCCCCAAAGGCAAGATGGTACAGGTTACCGTTCCCTTCAAGAAACTGACCCAGGAAACCTGGGGAGCAACAAAGAAATTCAACGCGGCGAACGCCTCCAGAGTATCATTTCAGACCATGGGACAGCCCATTTCCAGCTTTGAATTCACCATTGCCGATCTGAAACCGTATAAATAAAACCGCAGCAAAACAGCTGCTGACAAGGCGGGCAAACGTGCCCGCCTTTTTTTGTTGCTCTCTTGAATTCAACCACTTTTCCCGCTATCATGTGAGCATTCCAGTCAAGGAGCCGCACATGAAATTGGTATTTTTGGGTCCCCCCGGCGCAGGCAAGGGAACTCTGGCCGTTCTCGTCGCCGAGGCGTACCGTATTCCCCATATTTCCACCGGAGAAATATTCCGGGCTGCCATAAGGGAAAAAACACCCCTCGGACTTAAGGTGCAGGCAATTATCGATTCGGGACAGCTTGTCGGAGACGATATAACCATAGAACTTGTAAAAGAAAGACTCGCACAAAACGATACCAAAGATGGATTCATTCTTGACGGTTTTCCGCGAACCATCCCCCAGGCGGAAGCCCTGGCAGGTATTGTTTCAATCGACACCGCGGTCAACTTCGATATAGACGACGGGGTTGTGGTCAAACGCCTTTCCGGACGCCGGGTTTGTAAAACCTGCAACCAGAATTATCACGTCGACTTCATGCCGCCGAAGGTGGAAGGCAAATGCGACAAGTGCGGAAGCGAGCTCATCATCCGCGAGGATGATAAAATTGAAGCGATTACCAAACGACTGGAAGTCTACCGCAAACAGACCGAACCATTGATCACTTTCTACCGGGAAAAGAACAAACTGACCGACGTGGACGCAAGCCCCTCGAGCGGAACCGTTTTTGACTCGTTCAGGAAAATGTTCCCGCAAAAATAAAGCGGAAGCACGGCATCCCGCCGAAATCAAGGAGGACTCCATGCACGCACACAGCATCTCAAAGAGCGTTTATAGCATTCATGCCGACGTAAAGACCGCTACCCGCTTTGAAGGCATCTGGCCCATTCCCGACGGCGTAACCCTGAACTCATACCTCGTCTGCGGAGAAAAAACCGCGCTCATCGACCTTGCGAAAGACTGGGCCGGTTCGATCACGCAGTTTGAAGCACAGCTCAAGTCGGCAGGATCCTCTTTTGAATCAATCGACTATCTCATTCTCAACCACCTTGAACCGGACCATACCGCGTTTCTGCTTGAACTGCGCAAACGAAATCCGGCCGTCGAGATCATCTCGACCCCCAAGGGAATCGCGCTCGTAAAAAATTTTTTCAAGATCACCGAAGGCTTGCGCGAAGTGAAAACAGGCGACACGCTCGATCTTGGCGACGGATGCATCCTGGAGTTCTTCGAGACGCCGAACATTCACTGGCCGGAAACCATGATGACCTTTGACCGCAAAGACGGAGTCCTCTTCAGCTGCGACGGATTCGGCTCCTACGGAACCGTGGGAGACCGTGT
>CAZQEF010000228.1:0-3493 GCA_964592325.1 uncultured Treponema sp.
ACCGGAGGGGAAAAATGATTGTCCTGATCGATAACTATGATTCGTTTACCTACAACGTCTACCAATATCTTACCCGCCTTTCCTCCGAGGAAATTCGGGTTGTCAGAAACAACGAGATTACGGTTGAGGAACTTGCCGCGCTTGATCCGTCACGGCTGGTCATTTCTCCCGGCCCCGGCCGTCCGGAAGATGCCGGAATCAGCATTGATGCGATCCGGTACTTTGCCGGAAAGATTCCCATACTGGGTGTTTGCCTCGGGCACCAGGCGATTGCCCGGGCCTTTGGCGGAAAAATCGTGCAGGCAAAACACATCAAGCATGGTATTGCCGAAGAGATAAGCCTGGATGGAAAGGGTCTGTTCCGGACAATCGGTAAAAAGGGTGTGTTCACCCGGTACCACAGTCTTGCGGCCGAGGAAGTATCGCTGCCGGCTGAACTGGAAATAACCGCCCGGGCTGATGACGGGGAGATCATGGGGCTTCGCCACCGCGAATATCCTGTTGAGGGCGTTCAGTTTCATCCGGAATCCATCGCGGCTGAACACGGGGACGCCCTTTTCAAGGCATTTCTTTCCTACCGCCGCGAAGGTCTTGCCTTCAGCGCCATACTTTCCTCGCTTCTTGCCGGCAAGGATCTGACCCGGGAAACCGCTGAACTTTTCATGGAAGATCTTACTGAAGGATCCCTTGACGAGCGCCAGACGTCCGCCATACTGACTGCCATTTCGTCGAAAGGGCCTGCCGCGGAGGAAATAGCCGGTTGTGCCGCCGTCCTCTGCAGGAAGAAGACCCCCATTGCTGTCTCGGGTGAGCTGGTTGATGTAGTAGGTACCGGCGGGGACGGTATCGGCAGTTTCAATATCAGTTCGATGGCCGCGCTCGTCGCGTCTGCCTGCGGAGCGAAGATTGCAAAACACGGAAACCGTGCAGTATCCAGCAAGTCCGGTTCGGCTGATTTTTATGAAGCCCTGGGCATCTGCATCGATGTACCGCCCGAGAAAACCGCGGAGGTTATCGAGAAAACAGGTTTCGGATTCCTCTATGCGCCCGTATATCACAGTGCCATGCGTTTTGCGGCGCCGGTTCGCCGGCTTTTGGGCGTCAAGACCATCATGAATCTGGTTGGGCCTCTTTCCAATCCGGCAAATGCCCAGTTCCAGATGATTGGTGTGTATGATAAGGGACTCATGTACCCGGTTGCGCGAGCGTCAAGAATGCTCGGTTCACGGCGGGTCATGGTTGTCTGCAGCCGGGATGGAATGGACGAGATATCGCCTTGCGCGGTTACTGATGTGGTTGAAATCAATGAGCACGGTGAAGAAAAGGAATACACCATAGATCCTGAAAGCTTCGGAATCAGCGGATGCCGTCTCGAGGAGCTCCTTGGAGGAGATTCCCGGGAGAATGTCCGTCTTGCCCGTGAAGTGCTGGACGGCACCGGCCGGAAAGGCATTCTGGAAGCGGTAGCCCTGAATGCTGCCGCGACCCTCTACATCAGCGGCGTGGTCCCGCTTATCCCGGATGGCTATGCGCGCGCCAGGGAGGCGATTGAAAATGGCACGGTCAAGATCATGATTGAAAAGGTCAGGGAGGCAAGCTGTGCCTGATATTCTCGAACAGATTGTCTCGGACAGGCGTGCGGATTACAAGCTGCACGGGGCAACATTTGGCGCTGCGGTGCCCGAGCACCGGAAGCGTCCGGTTGTCCCTTTTCTTCGTGAGCCGGGAACCATTCTGGAAATCAAGCGTGCCTCCCCGTCAAAGGGTGATATTGCTCCGGATCTTGATCCGGTAAAAATGGCCGGTCAGTACCGTGCTGCCGGAACAAGAAACATATCCATCCTTACTGAACAGCGGTTCTTCAAGGGGTCTTTAGATGATTTTATAGCCGTTGCCGAAACCTTTTGTGATGTTGCGCTGCTTCGCAAGGATTTCATCCTCTATGAAGATGAGATAGATGTCTCCTGGCGGGCCGGCGCGGATGCCGTATTGCTCATTGCGCGCATTCTCGATACCGAAACCCTGCTTCGCCTTGCGCAGCGATGCCGATCGTACTCCATGGTTCCTCTTGTCGAGGTGAGGGAAAACGCCGATCTGGAGAAGCTGTCTGCCGTTGTTTCAGGCGGTCCGGTTGTTGCCGGAGTTAATTCACGGGATCTGGCGACATTCAGGACGGATCCGCTGGTTCCCGCCATTCTCCGCAGAAAGCTGCCATGCACCGCGGTATTTGAATCAGGTGCGGCTACTCCTGGCGCCTGCAGTTTTGCCCGGCGACTCGGATTCGAGGGGTTGCTCATTGGAGAAGCCGCGGCAAAGAATCCCGGCGGAGCGGCAGCGCTCGTTTCCGCATTCGGTTCCGCCCGTCCTGACTGGGCCGGTCAATTCTGGAGGGAAATCGGGCAGCGCCTTCAACAGGCCCGCGGGAAAGGCCGTCCGCTGGTAAAAATTTGCGGTCTGACCAATACCGATGATGCCCTTTGCGCGGCGCGTGGCGGAGCCGATTTGCTCGGTTTCATTTTTGCGGAAAGTCCCAGAAAAACCGACGCGGAAACCGTTCGCGCCATTGCAAGGAAAATTCTTGAGACCGGGTATGATTTTCCCGGATCTTTGCCTTTGCTGGTCGGGGTTATTACCGAAACGGAAAGTGAAACGGCACGGGCTGCGTTTTCGCTCGTCTGCGAGGGAGTGCTTGATGCCATCCAGTATCACGGGGATCATCCCGAGCGAGATTTGCCGCGCATAGACCAGGCCGGAGGCGATTACGGCATCGGCAAGTATGCCGTTGTCCGTCTTGGCTCCGGTGATGACATTGAGGGTATAGACCGGCTTTTGGAGAACGGAGAACCCCGTGTTCTGGTTGACGCGCGGGTGGAAGGTATCGCCGGGGGTACCGGGCAGAGCATTCCGCGGAATCTGGTGAAGCAGGTATGTGACCGCTCGGGGCTCTGGCTCGCGGGCGGTATCGGTCCGACCAATATCCGCCGGTATCTTGACGAGTTTTCACCGGAGCTCGTGGATGTTTCCAGTTCTCTGGAATCCGTACCGGGTAAAAAGGATGAAACGCTCATTGCGAGCTTTTTCAGGGAGATTGCATCATGAATACGGGATTTTTTGACCGCTTTGGCGGGCGTTATGTCGCGGAAATACTGCGCCGCCCGCTGGATGAACTGGAACAGGCCTTTGCAGGCGCCATGGATGACCCCGCGTTTTGCGCGGCACTGGATAATCTGCGTGCAGACTTTATCGGCCGTCCCACGCCCTTCCTCCATGCCGAAAACGCTTCAAGGGCCCTTGGGGGGGCAAATCTCTACATCAAGATGGAAGGACTCGCGCACACCGGTGCGCACAAGATAAATAACGCGGTAGGGCAGGCGCTGCTGGCGCGGCGCATGGGCAAGACAAGAATTATCGCGGAGACAGGTGCCGGCCAGCACGGGCTTGCCACGGCAGCTGCCTGTGCAAAAATCGGCCTTGAATGCGTTGTGTACATGGG
>CAZQEF010000229.1:0-3478 GCA_964592325.1 uncultured Treponema sp.
CAGATACCCATTTACGTGGACTCGCCAATGGCCGTAAGCGCGACAAGCATTTTCCGGGTTCATCCGGAATGTTATGACGAAGAAACCCATGAGGCCTTTCTCAAGCATCATAAAAATCCGTTCGGTTTTGATCAGCTGCGGTTCATTACCAGCGTGGAGGAATCCAAATCGCTCAATGACCTGGAAGGTCCCATGGTAATCATCAGCGCGGACGGGATGTGCGAAGCAGGACGCATTCTCCATCATCTGTCCAATAATGTTGAAGACGCACGCAACCAGCTCCTCCTGGTTGGATTCATGGCGGAACACACCCTCGGCCGTCGGCTGCAGGATCGGGAGCTTGAAGTCAAAATAATGGGCGAATGGCATACCGTCCGGGCAGAAACCACTCAGATCAACGCGTTCAGCGCCCACGCGGACTACGAGGAAATGACCGCCTGGCTCAAAGAATGCGATACATCAGAGCTCAAACGCATTTACCTCGTGCATGGCGAACATGACGTCCAGGTCGTTTTCAAGGATCACCTCGAAAGCGAAGGCTTCCCGAACGTACATATCGTAAAATATGGTGAAACGTACGAATTATGAGAGTAGTTACCGGCTTCCACGCCATTGAAGAAGCCCTCCGCGCAGCGGAGGAGGCCGGCTCGGCCAAAGGATTCCGCATTCTCCATACCAAACCGGGGCCCCGCGTTAAAAAAATACTCCGGACGGCAACGACGCTTTCCGTTCCCGCCGAAGCGGTTACCGTGCAGGAGCTTGACCGCACCGTGGCGACTCTTCCGGAAACCGCGCGGGATCACCGGGGAATTGTGCTCATCATGCAGCATGCGGAAGAACAGGCGCCCCTGACCTTTTCGGACGCCCTTGCCGGACTTTCAGGCACGGATAACGCGGTTGTTCTCATCCTCGATTCCATTACCGACCCACACAATGTGGGCGCCATAATCCGGAGCGCGGATCAGTTCGGCGTCAATCTGGTTGTTCTTCCCGACCATCGGGGGGCTTCGGACCCGGAAATAATTGCCCGCGCAAGCGCCGGTGCCGCATCCTGGGTTCCCGTAGTCCGTGTTCCGAATCTGGTACGGGCGGCCGAACAGCTTAAAACGGCCGGGTTCTGGATTTTCGGAGCAGATGCCGGAGGCACGCCGGCTCAGGAAATTGACGTTCCCGACAGGGCGGTTCTTGTCATGGGAAGCGAAGGCACCGGTATTTCACGGCTTCTCAAAGAAACCTGCGATGCCATAGTCTCCATTCCCACGCGCGGCAAACTCGACAGTCTTAACGTTTCGGTAGCAGCCGGAATCCTTTTATACGAAATACGCAGATAATACCGCATCAGTGCAACTTATTCCCACAATATGCGTCTATGAGGAAAAGGAAGTACAACAATGCACAAACTGCCCAAACCTTATCAGCTTGGCGAGGAAATCGCCAATGCCATTACACACGGCCTCGGCGTTTTCCTGGGAATCGCCGGCCTCGTTCTTCTCGTTGTGCGGGCAATGCTTTTCGCGCCCGCCGACCAGGCTGCATATTACGTGACCGCTTTCAGCATCTTCGGATTCTCCATCATTTTTCTCTATCTGATGAGCACACTGTACCATTCGCTGTTGCTGACAAAAGCGTATCCGGTATTCGAACGACTGGACCACTCAGCCATTTATGTGCTTATTGCCGGAACATACACCGCGTATTGCCTTACCGCGCTCAGGGGCACTGTCGGATGGCCCATGTTCGGCCTTATCTGGGGCCTTGCTTTTCTGGGAATCGTGTGCTACGCCATTTTCGGCAGCCGCCTTCGGGTTGTTTCGCTGTTTACCTACATTGCCATGGGCTGGATAATCATATTCTTTGGACGTACGGTTAAACCGGAAATCCCTTCGGCAAGCTGGTTCTTTCTTCTTGCCGGCGGCGCAGCCTATACGTCCGGGGCCGTAGTGTATGCCCTTAAGAAAATCCGGTGGACACACCCCCTCTGGCATCTTTTTGTCCTGGCCGGAACCCTTTTCCATTTTTTTTCCATCTGGAACCTCTTGTAAGAGTTTCAACAATTTTGGCAGCACCCTGTCTTATTGTCATTCTGCTGCGGTTACGGCTATACTCCCCGCATGGAAACTATGAACAGAACGGTTACCTGCGGGGCGCTCCGCGCCTCCGATTCCGGTAAAACAGTAATTCTTAACGGCTGGGTACACCGCAAGCGCGATCATGGCGGTATCTCCTTTATCAATCTTCGTGACCGCTACGGACTCACCCAGGTAGTAATCGATTCCGACGCTCCGGCGGATCTTGCAGAGCTCGCGACCGACCTCAGGATGGAATTCTGTATCGCCGTGGACGGTATCGTCCGTCTTCGCCCGGATTCCATGAAAAACGCGGACATGCCTACCGGTGAGGTGGAAGTTGTCGCGAAAAACGTGAAGATTCTCTCACGATCGGAAGTTCCGCCCTTCGTTATTGACGAGAAAACGAACGCAAGTGAAGAGCTCCGCCTCAAATACCGGTATCTCGATCTCCGCTCCGATACCATGCAGCGCCATCTTGCCCTGCGTTCCCGGGTCACCTACGCCGTACGCGAGTTTCTGGTAAAAAGGGACTTCCTTGAAATAGAAACACCGACCTTCATCAAGTCTACTCCGGAAGGAGCACGGGATTATCTGGTTCCGTCACGCCTTTATCCCGGACAGTTTTATGCGCTGCCCCAGTCTCCCCAGCTCTACAAGCAAATTCTCATGGTTTCCGGGTTTGACCGCTATTTTCAGATTGCCCGCTGCTACCGGGATGAAGACGCCCGCGGAGACCGCCAGCCTGAATTCACCCAGATTGATCTCGAAATGAGTTTTGTTTCCCGCGATGACGTACTCACCCTCATAGAAGGAATGATGGGTCATGTGTTCAGGGAAACGATGAACATTGAACTTCCCGCCACCTTCACCCGGCTCTCATGGGAAGACGCCATGAACCGGTACGGCACCGACAAACCGGACCTCCGCTTTGATCTTGAAATGCAGGACGGCGCGTTCCTTGCCGAAAAAGGGACCTTCCAGGCATTCAAGGACGCTATCTCCGCCGGCGGGGCCGTGAAAGCGCTTGTTGTTCCCGGAGCCGCGGCAACCACCAGCCGCAAGATTATCGACGGTCTTGAGGGAACGGCAAAGATTTACAAGGCCCGCGGACTTGGGTGGATGAAGGTTGCTGAAGGGGAAGCGGGGAAACCGACCCTCGAGGGCGGTATTTCCAAATTCTTTGAAAGTCAGGATGATGCTGTCTGTTCTGCTCTTGGAGCAAAACCGGGAGACCTGCTGCTTTTCGTGGCCGATGCAAAACACCGGGTAGCCTGTACAGCGCTCGGTGCCGTTCGGAGCAAGCTTGGCAAAGATATGGGCCTTGCCAAGGAAGGAACTTTTGCCTTTGCCTGGATAATTGACTTTCCCCTCTTTGAATGGAATGAAGAAAAAGAAGCCTGGGAAGCCGC
>CAZQEF010000230.1:0-3478 GCA_964592325.1 uncultured Treponema sp.
AGGAGAAAACCTATGGCTTGTTCATGCTCTTGTTCGTGCGGAAATGATTCAAAAACGAAACTGATTTATGCCTGCTCCGGCGCGGCGAATACCGGTTACCTGGCCGATCAGGTTGCCCGAAAGCTGAGTCGTGAAGGCGCCGGCGACATGACCTGTCTCGCGGCAGTCGGGGCGGATCTTTCCGGTTTCATCGAGTCCGCAAAAGCAGCCGATGTCAATATCGTTATTGACGGATGCCCGGTCTCGTGCGGGAAGAAGATTTTCGACGCAAAGGGACTCCCCTGCAGGCAGTTTATTACCACTGATTACGGCGTTGAAAAAAAGAAAACCGGGATTACGCCGGAAATTATTGACCGGGTAACGGGCGAAATTTGCAAGGCGATGAACGCCTGAAGGATTCTATAAATGGCAAAGAAAGAATATAGCCCCAACATACTGTTACTGGGGCTTGCCGCGGTATTCGCCGCAATCTATTTCATGCCCTGGGACGCGCCCCGCGTTACCACCGGAGTGCTGGAAGGGTTCCGAATGCTTGGCGACTATGCCCGTGAACACGTACTCCTCTGTCTGGTTCCGGCCATGTTCATCGCGGGCGCGATCGGAGTGTTCCTGAACAAACAATCGGTCATGAAATACCTGGGGCCAAGTGCGCCAAAAGCCCTTTCCTACGCGGTAGCTTCCGTGTCCGGTTCAATCCTCGCGGTATGTTCCTGTACCGTACTCCCGCTCTTCAAGGGAATCTACAAAAAGGGTGCCGGGCTCGGACCGGCGGTCAGTTTTCTCTATTCAGGCCCCGCCATCAGCATTATCGCGATAACCATGTCCTTCCAGATTTTCGGCTGGAAGATCGGACTGGCCCGGGCGGTCGGCGCGGTTATCTTTGCCGTGGTGATCGGTCTTTTAATGCAGCTCATCTTCCGCAAGGAAGACGAAGCCCGCCTGGCGGACGAACGGCTTTTCAGGGCGCCGATTGACGAAGGCGGGAGAAAACTCTGGCAGACGGCGGTATACATCGGCTCAATGGTCGGTATCCTCATCTTTGTAAACTGGGCGTCTTCCCGCGGCACATCCACGGTGTGGGAATCAATCTACCGGGTAAAGTATTACATTACCGGTGCCTTTGCCGTCATCCTTGCCTGGTCGATTATCCGCTGGTTCAAGAAACACGAACTGATGGAGTGGGGAGCGGCAACGCGGGATTTCGCGATTCAGATTCTCCCGCTGTTGTTTGGCGGTGTTCTTGTATCCGGATTCCTCCTCGGCCGCCCCGGACATGAAGCCCTTATCCCGGGTGAATGGATCGCCGGTCTTGTAGGCGGCAACTCACTTTTTGCCAACTTTATCGCCGCAATATCCGGCGCGCTCATGTACTTTGCCACCCTCACCGAGGTTCCCATCATCCAGGGTCTTCTGGGCAGCGGCATGGGACAGGGTCCGGCACTGGCACTGCTTTTGGCAGGACCAAGTCTTTCGCTTCCGTCAATGCTCGTAATAAGCGGAGAACTCGGCTTCAAAAAAACAGCCGTCTATATCGCGCTTGTCGTGCTCCTTTCCACCATTGCCGGCATGCTGTTCGGCATGATGGTATGAGACAGGGAAGGTTGATGGATACCATAAGGATGGTGTATGAACAAACGTAAAATCCTGATTAACGGTGCAGTTATTGCGGGAATTATCGCCATAACAGGTTTCATGGCTATCATTAAACACGGAAGGACAGATGATAGTTCCGGCACCCTTTCCCGGTCCGCTCCGACTGTAACCGCCGATACAGAACCGGCAAAACCGTCGCTTCCGGATGAAGCGTTAAACCTCACGACACCGTTCGACCTTGCCGAATACCGGTCTGCCGGGGTTCCCGTCATTATTGATTTCGGCGCCGATTCCTGTATTCCCTGCAGGCAGATGGCACCGGTTCTCGTCGAGCTTCACCGGGAACTCCAGGGGAAGGCCATTATCCGCTTTGTTGATGTATGGAAGTATCGGGATCTCGCAAACGGGATTCCCCTTCAGGTTATACCGACACAGGTATTCTTTGACGCGAGCGGAAAACCGTTTACTCCTTCGGAAAAACTGCAAATCCCGATGAATCAGTACATGATACGCGATGCCAACGAGCATGTCTTTACCACTCATGAGGGAGGCCTCACAAAGGACCAGCTTCTTGCCATACTGTACAAAATGGGAATGGAAAAATGAATGGCGCAATTAACGCGGCGCTTGAGAATCTTTCCGTCCTGATACAGGGAAGCCTTTGGCTTGCGCCGCTTTTGGCGCTGCTTGCGGGCGTGCTGACCAGTGTAACCCCCTGCTCTCTTTCAAGCGTCCCGCTCATTATTGCGTATGTTGGAGGAACCGCACGGAAAGACCCGGGAACAGCGTTCCGGTATTCACTTGTCTTTGCGCTCGGTATGGCAATAACCTTTACCGCGCTCGGGGCCACCGCGTCGCTTCTCGGCAAACTTTTGAATTTCGGAACGGGAGGCTGGTGGTATCTGCTTCTGGGAGGACTCATGGTTCTCATGGCGCTCCAGACCTGGGGAATCATTACGATTATTCCGGCCAGTTATGCGCAAAGCAGGAATACGAAGAAAGGGTATCAGGGAGCGCTCGTCATTGGTGTACTCGGCGGCCTCTTTTCCTCTCCCTGCGCGACACCGGTCCTGATCGCCTTGCTTGCGGTAGTGGCACGAAGCGGGAAACCCGTCCGGGGTATTTTTCTTTTGCTGCTGTATTCCATTGGGCATAGCATGCTCGTACTGGTGGCGGGAACATTCATGGGACTCACCGTAAAGATCTCGAATAGTAAGCGCTATGGCTTTTTCGCGAAAATCGTAACTATTCTGCTCGGACTGGTCATTCTCCTCGCGGGACTGTTCCTCATATACACTGGTCTCTGATCTGCTCAGCACACGCGCGGGGTGACTAGCATGCGAACGGGGTGCTCAACCAGCGCCCGGGCAGCTCAGCTCCCCGCCGGGGTGCATGGCACTCTCGCGGGGTGCATGGTACTCTCGCGGGGTGCTTAGCTCTCCGCGGCGATGAACGCTTTAACCCGTTCTTCAATCGCGTCGCGGATGGGGCGGATGCCGGCGAGTTTTTCCTCGTCGGTACCGGGAATTGCCGAAGGATCGGGCAGGCCCCAATGAAGGCGGACATGCTTCCCGGGAAACATGGGGCAGCGTTCGGCGTTTGATTCGTCGCACACGGTAATTACATAGTCAAAATGCTCCCCGCGATCCACATAGTCCTGTGCTTTTTTGGCAAAATGCCCTTCCATGCTCACACCAGCCTCTTCCATGGCTTTGACCACGTGAGGATTAAGATGTCCCGCTTCGATACCGGCGCTGGACACATCGAACCGGTCCCCGGCCAGATGCCGCAAGAATGCTTCGCCCATCTGGCTCCGGCCTGAATTATGAAGACATATAAACATGACCCGTTTTTTTTCCATGGTTACACTCCTTGTACCCGGAAC
>CAZQEF010000231.1:0-533 GCA_964592325.1 uncultured Treponema sp.
TGGAAGCCTATGAATCTGCATTACGACTGGATCCCAATCTCCAGGACGCCATTCGCGGGCGCGACCGGGCCCAGCGCCAGCTTGACTGATGGCAGTTATCCAATTCCAGACGCTTGGCTGCAAACTCAACCAGATTGAGACGGAATCCCTGGCACAGTCCTTTTCCCGCTGCGGGTTTACCGTATCCGATTCAGCCCCGTCGCATGGCACCACCGAAGACAAACCCCTCATCTGTATTGTGAATACCTGTACTGTTACCGGCAAGGCAGAACAAAAGGCGAGACGTCTTATCCGCCTGCTTATCCGTACATGGCCCGATACTCCGGTACTCGTTACGGGTTGCTACGCGGAAGTGGAAGCTGAAACCATTGCAGCGATTGATCCTGCCGTTCGCGTTTTACCCGGGTCACGGAAAAATGAATTACCGGATTTGCCCGAGTATCTTGCCGAACAGCTGTCCGCATTTCCCGATATTCCGCCGGTAACTGTTCTTGACCGTTTTCTGTCCATCGAGCGGCATGATCCGCCACCCT
>CAZQEF010000231.1:555-3476 GCA_964592325.1 uncultured Treponema sp.
CATCAAAATTCAGGATGGCTGCAATAACAAGTGCGCCTATTGCCGCATCCGTCTGGCTCGCGGCCATTCCGTATCACTTCCTGCCGGCGAAGTTCTGGATCGCATTTCGTCAATAGAAAAGGCAGGATGGAATGAGGTTGTCCTCACCGGTGTAAACCTCTCTCAGTACCGGTCGGATGGTGAAGACTTTGCCGACCTCCTTGCTCACATCCTGAACAGGACAGAACACATATATATACGCATTTCCAGCCTCTATCCCGAACGAATTGATGAAGAATTACTCCCGCTGCTCGCCCATGAACGTGTCTGCCCGCATTTCCATCTTTCCGTACAGTCGGGAAGCGACCGTATACTCTCGCTGATGAACCGTCCGTATACGGCGGAAACCGTGTATCGGGCCGCTGAACGGCTCAGACAGGTCAGGGAGAACCCTTTTCTTGCCTGCGATATCATTACCGGCTTTCCCTCGGAAACCGCCGGGGATTTTGATAAAACAATGAGCATGTGTACTGATATCGGGTTTTCCTGGATACATGCGTTCCCCTTCTCTCCCCGACCGGGAACCGAGGCCTTTTCCATGAAAAACCCGGTTCCGGAACGGATTGCCGGAGAACGGGTGGCGCTTCTTTCGTTTCTCGCTGAACAAAACCGTACCGAATACCGGAAATACTGGACCGGCAGAACACTTCCGGCAGTTGTTGAAACAGAAACCGGAGGAAACGGCACCATCGTGCTCACCACCAACTATCTATCACTCACCATACCGGAACGCGGACTCAAACGCGGTTCCAGGGTCCGGATTCGCGTGACCGGACCGGATTCGGGTATACTGGAAAAGTGAGCAATCCCGTCCTATACTCTACGTGGGGAAAGTTCCTTTTTTTCATTGAGCTTTACCCGGTATTGGATTACAATGGATTGTCTGGATGGAGGCCGTTATGAATAATGCTGTCCGGCTCGCCGGTTTACTGATAAGCACAACGCTTCTGGCTGTATCATGCAGCCAGGTGTTTACCACATCAGCGGGATCTTCTCTTGCCCGCGATAACCCGCCTATTTCTTCTTCTGCGTCTCTTGGGGAAATTATTGACATTGCCCAATCACGCTATGTCGCTGATCCGGAAGTCGCGAGGGAACTTCT
Source organism: uncultured Treponema sp. (assembly GCA_964592325.1). Lineage (GTDB taxonomy): Bacteria > Spirochaetota > Spirochaetia > Treponematales > Treponemataceae > Teretinema. Next base: position 1,697 of record CAZQEF010000231.1, read on the forward strand.
TTCCCTGCTTGCGGAAAAGGATCCCCTGTCAATTGCGGTTCTTTCCGATGAAGAGAAGTCAAGCATACTCAACCTTGGTGGATCTGCCGTTCTGGATATAGAAACGATCACCGACCTTGCCAACAATCTTTCCGAATATCCCGGTCTCCAGAATGAGCTTATCCAGAATGCCCTGAACACGGCAGCAGGCAATGTTGATACTACCGTTCTTGAGCAGTTGATTTCGGATACGACAGTACTTCAGAACTGTGCTCCCGATTCGATTCTTCTTGCGTCTGTTGCAATCGTTGCAAATGCTTCCGCTGCAGCGGGAGCAGCAAATGTAATGGACGTCCTTGCGGGAGTATCACTGGTGGGATCACTTCCTGCCGAACAGCAGGGACAGATTCAGCTTGTTCTAGACGCAGTTCCTGTTCTTGAAGCACGACCTGACGCCGGGGATCTTACCATCGGAGACTTTGATCTTATTGACCTTTTGCGGGGTACCATATAATGCGGACAAAAACCGATAAACAGGTGACACTGATCATTCCTGTTCTCTTTTGTATTTTTATGCTTCCAGGCCTGCTTGCCGCGCAAAGTGTTCCCTTTTCACCCGTTGCCCCACGGACCGGATCAGCCAGGCTCAGCGGCTTCGGCGGTCCGTACGCGGCACTCGAGGCCGGATTCGATACGCTTTCAACCAATCCTGCAGCACTGGCACACGTTTCAAAAACCTGGTCCATAGCACGGCTTGACGCCACCGTGTCCGGTCCCCTGTTTGATTTGCCCTCTGTATTCAAATCTGATGATGTATCAAACGCCATGCTTGATCTGGTTACCGAGAATAACGGGTTGTACTTTGCCGGCGACGTCACCGGGCCGATAGCATTCGGTAAAGTCGACCGGAATTTTGGATTCGGAATCTTCAACCGCACGGTGAGCATTGCTGATATTCCCTCCCTTTCATACGCCCGGCTCCTGGTTGGTGAAGAATTCCTCATGGTAGGCGGATACGGATTGACGCTGTATGAGCAGGATGAACACGAAATTGCCGTTGGGCTCCAGCTCAAGGGATTTTTTCAATTCTTTGTAGTGGAATCAGGCACTGCGTCAGCAGTAATAAATACCCTCACGGACGCTGACCTTGACGGTCTACCTGCCGTCCTCTCGACCGGATTCGGTCTGGATGCCGGATTTTTATACAAGTACCGAAAAAATCTTTCGGTCGGCATGGTCTGCCGTGATCTCTTTACCCCCGTGTTTTCAAATGAATATAGCAGCATGGACAACTTTCTCGATGGCAGTTCAAGCAGCGACACGCAATATGATCGCCTCTCACCGGATCTTTCCATAGGCATGGTCTACGAAATACCGCTTCCCGAACGGTGGACTACCATTACCGGCTGGAACGTCATGTTTGATTATCGTGACCTGCTTATGTTCTTTGATTCGGTATACCGCAATCCGGTTCTGAATCTGGCCATCGGTACTGAAGTTACAATGCTTGATGTCGTCAGTTTCCGGCTCGGTTTACATGAAACATATCTCGCCGCAGGAATAGGCCTGGACGCTACCTTCGTTGCCATTGATTTTGCGATATATGGAAGCGAACTGGGACTTGAACCGGGTGATCAGCCGGTACTGAACATGACGCTGGCATTATCATTTGAGCTGTGACAGTCAAAAGCCTTTGGTTGACAAAAAAAGCCATTTAGGCTATCTTGTGCCCCGTTGCGAAAGCATGGGCCACTAGCTCAGTAGGTAGAGCAACGCCCTTTTAAGGCGTGGGTCACAGGTT
>CAZQEF010000232.1:0-3473 GCA_964592325.1 uncultured Treponema sp.
CTGATCTGCATGCAACCATAAAGTGGGAAAAAAATGCGTTCCGGGTAAAGGATGAGAATTCAACCAACGGTACGTACCTTAACGAGAAGCGTATTGATGCGCCGGAGTCTCTCCAGGATGGAGACAAGATAAAGATAGGCAAGTACGTGCTTCAGTTTCACATCAAGAAGATCAGGGTCAAGAAGAACGTATAATACTGATCAGATCTCAGCCGGGAGCGCCTTTTCAAGTGCTTCGAAGGTGCTGTGAAGGTCGGAAAACCTGAGTGCCGCATACGCATCAAGCGGGGTTGGCATATCGTTTACGATAACAATCGTTCCGCCGCTGCGGAGCGTCTTTTGCGGAAGGCTTGCCGCAGGGTAAACGATGAGGCTGGTTCCCAGGATGAGCATGAGATCGGCCTGTCGTGCGTGTGCGTTAGCTGACTCAAGAGCCTCCTGCGGAAGCATTTCGCCGAAAAAAGTGATGTCGGGTTTGATCGCGCCACCGCATTCGGGGCATGATGGAATCTCGCCACGGCGTACGATTTCAGCCACCCCGGCAAAATTTACGGTGTACGCGCAATTCATGCAGCGGTGGATTGCGGGAGTTCCATGAATTTCCAGCACCTTTGTGCTCCCCGCTTTTTGATGCAGCAAATCAACATTCTGCGTAATAATGGCATCAAGGTAACCCTTTTTCTCAAGCAGTGCGAGAACACGATGTACCGTTGAAGGCTTTTTATCGTCAAGCCCGTAAATAAAATCCTTCGCGAGCCGGTAGTACTCTGACGGGTCCTGTTTAAAACGGTCGATGTCGAACATATTGTCCGCGTTCATCGTTTTGTAAAGACCGTTCTTGCCGCGAAAGTCCTGAATGCCGGAGAGTGTGCTGACTCCGGCTCCGGTAAAAGCGACGCAATGACTCGATGTGGTGATGAGGTCCACCAGTTTCCGGATATCGTCAGGGTCAGGTCCAGTTTCTACCATAGGGAAAGTATATCATGCCTTGACCCTCACTCATATATGGGTACAATGCAAAAAAAGACGAACCAGGAGGACGGTGCTATTGATCAAGCGGGTTAAGGGGCAAAAGATAAAACTGGAAGGCTTTAATAATTTGACCAAGTCGTTGAGTTTCAATATTTATGATATCTGCTATGCGAGGTCCCGTGAATCACAGATAGAGTATCTGGAATATATTGACGAGGAATACAATTCCGAGCGGCTTGAATCAATAACCGCCGAAGTGACCCGGATTATAGATGCCCGGCTTGTACAGGTTTCCACGCAGGATTATGAACCACGCGGCGCAAGTGTCGTCGCCCTCCTCAACGATGAAATCGCCGACTCCCCGGTAGTCAACAAAACATCTCCCGGTGTTGTTGGCCACCTGGACAAGAGCCATATAACCATGCATACCTACCCGGAGTATGACCGGGTCACCGGTATCGCAACATTCCGCGTGGATATTGATATTTCCACCTGCGGCACAATCAGTCCGCTCAAGGCCCTCCATTTCCTTTTTGACAGTTTCGATTCTGATGTGATTATCATAGATTACCGTGTCCGTGGTTTTACCCGCGACCGTAAAGGACGAAAACATTTTATTGATCACGATGTGTCATCCATTCAGGACTACATTGATGACGACTTCCTTGACTCGTATACCGCGTATGATGTGAATGTAATCAGTGACAATAATTTTCATACCAAGATGCGCAAACGGGATCTTATATTTGATGATTACCTGTTCGGGAAAGAGTCGGAAGAGCCGGAGCCTGGCGAACAGAAACGCATACTCAAATTACTCGATACCGAAATACAGGAATTGTTCGAGTGCAAGAATCTTGACCGGAGGGATTTGTTCCTGTGAAAGTAAAGAATGACGGGAAAACGTGGGTACATGAAAAACTGAATCCGCATACCGGGTATTTTTATTCAATTGACGAAGAGATTGTATCTGCAAAAACGCCATACCAGAACGCCCGGCTGGTACAAACCTCCGGATTCGGAAAAGCGCTCCTTATTGACGGTATTACCCAGGTAACCGAACGGTGGGAGTACCGTTACCATGAGCCTCTCGTTCATCCGGTTCTTCTGGCTCATCCTTGCCCTGAGCGTGTTCTCCTTATCGGCGGTGGTGACGGCGGATCGCTTCGCGAAATTCTTCGCCATAACACCGTAAAACGGGTGGATTTCGCCGAACTTGATGCAGACATCGTGGAATTCTCCCGCGAACATCTTGAGCATATTCATCAGGGAGCGTTCGATGACCCGCGTGTACGCAATGTTTTTGGTGACGGACGGAAATTTGTCGAAGCGGCAGCCGGCGTCTACGATGTCATCATCATGGACATGACTGACCCTGAAGGCCCGTCGCGATTCCTTTATACAAAGGAATTTTTTGCCGCAATACGCGCGGCATTCCGTAATGATGACGGTCTTTTTTCCATGCATAGCGAGTCGCCCGTTGCCCGGCCGGCCGCGTTTGCCTGTATCGGCAAAACGCTTTCTGCTGTTTTCCCCCGGGTTGCGACCGCTGCCGTCTTTGTCCCCATGTATGGAACGCTCTGGTCCTGGCGCTACGCCGGGATAGCCGGTAATCCCGGTGATCTTGCTCCCGAAGCGGTCGCCGCCTTGATCGACTCCCGTATGGAACACTCTCCCGGTCTCGTGAATGACCGTATGTGGCCGGCTCTTTTTGCACCTGATCCGTTGCTTGCGGAGGCCGGAGACCATCCTGACGGACGGATAATTGTGGATTTGGAACCTGATTTCCCCGATTTTTTTAAGTAATTGCCGTTTTTTTTTCAACAATTTTGAAAGCAGTCCCGAAATTTGCCTTCGTTGTTGAAAATATGTATACTTTGGTTAACATCAGGAGGCTGATATGGCAAAAATTACTTTGGGCGGCATGCCCGTTGAGACAATTGGTTCGCTACCACCCGTTGGAAGCACGGCTCCGGATTTTCTGCTTACCCGGCAGGATCTTTCGGATGTGACACTTGCAGATTTCAGGGGAAAAAGGAAGATTGTAAACATTGTTCCCAGCCTTGATACCGGTGTGTGCGCGGCAAGTGCGCGACGGTTTGACCATGATGTTGCCGCACTGAATAACACCGTGCTGCTGACAGTGTCGTGTGATCTTCCCTTTGCGATGGAAAGGTTTTGCAAAGCTGAAGGTCTTGATACTATAATTTCTCTTTCACAGCTGCGGGACAAGAAATTCGGTACTGACTGGGGGGTGACCATGACAAGCGGCCCGCTTGCCGGTCTTCTTTCACGGGCGGTTGTGGTGCTCGATGAACATGATACCGTCCTCTACACCGAACAGGTTCCGGAGATCAAGCAGGAACCCGATTACGAGAAGGCGCTTGCGGCGGTTACTGCCTGAGATCCAGCTCTTCGTCGCCATCGGCTTTCAGGAGACGGTTTCCGAAAAACCGTATGCCGAGAAGGCCGAGCGGTACGGTGAAGAGTATTGATACGACG
>CAZQEF010000233.1:0-1523 GCA_964592325.1 uncultured Treponema sp.
GACATACCGCAGAAAAGGATTGTACAGGGTTATCGTGGTTTCAAGCGGGGCATCGGCACGAATTGCGGCTTCCAGAAAATCACACAATTCAGTGCTGTGGGTTACCATAAGAAGAGTACTTCCGGTGTTGACACTGTGCACTGCAAAAAGGGAATCAAAGGAGCTGTTGGAGAGAACAAGCTCCTGTTTACGGGAAACAACGGCAACCGCCTCATTCATCCCCTGAAGAATGGTCTGAACCTTGTTTCGTTCCTGATTGATTGCGTTTATCCGCTCATCAAGTTGTTTTGCCATCCGGTTCATGACCGAAGCCAGTGACTTGATCTCGGAAAACCAGCCGTCCGAAAAGGAATGAGCAGCCATATTGATTCGTGCGATGGGCCCGGATAACCGGCGTGTTATATACAGAGAAAACAGGGACACCAAAAGGACTGAAACAGCGCCAAACAGAAGGATTCGGACAACGAGGTCCGTTCTCCGCTCATCAATGACTCCGAAGGGGATGGCCGTGCGCAGAAACGCATAGACGGCTCCATCCGCATCACGCAACGCATGAGCTTCATACGTTGTAGTAATTCCGGTACTGACCGATGTTCTTGTCGCAAAGCCTGTCCCGTACTGACGTGCATCAATTATCTCGCTTCTGTCGTTATGCAGTTCCATCTGTGACGGATCTGCACCGGTATCTGCCAGTACGATACCATCCCCGGTAATGACGGTAAGGCGTATTCTGCTGCCCTGTACCAGATCATCACAGTATTCCTGGATCCTTACCCGGTTTTGTATCAAACCCTCCGGCCCTTCATTATGTAAAAGCGGTTCCAGACAGTTTGCGGTAACCAGAACTGTCTGTCGAAGCTGAAATGAAGAAAGATCCTGAAAAAACCCGGTAATACTTTGAGCAGTGAAAACGGTAAGTGCAAAAATGGACAGTACAAAAAGCATAATGATGGGAGGATAAATCCAGAAGAAAAGTTTTCCTTTCATATTCATGCAATCTCCCCGCTTCAAGTATCACGCCAGCGATAGCCAACGCCGCGGACTGTTTCAATGCAGGAACCGGGGGCGCCAAGCTTCTTGCGCAAACCGACGATCTGCACATCAATGGAGCGGTCCGTCACCGGATAATTTGGTCCGTGCAGCGCATCGATAAGACGCTGCCGGGAGAATACACGGCCGGGATTGCGCAGCAGGAACTCAAGCAAAGAAAACTCCGTAGCCGATAGAACAAGGTTTTCGTCATTCACGGTACACTCATACCGGTCAGTATCAATCCGCACACCCCGGGACTCAAGCACCCCGGATTCTTCGGGAGTACCGGTTTTTCCAAGCTCCCGAAGGCGGGTTCTCACTCGTGCTACCAGAACCCGGGGAGAAAAGGGTTTGCACACATAATCGTCCGCTCCCAATTCAAGACCGGTAACTACATCAGCATCTTCACTTCTGGCAGTAACCATGATTACCGGCAAATTCGCATACTCCCCGGCCCGTATCCGTTTGAGAGCCTCAAAACCGTCAATACC
>CAZQEF010000233.1:1533-3448 GCA_964592325.1 uncultured Treponema sp.
ATCACAGGGAGTACGGCGTAATACCTCAAAACCTTCTTCCGCACTTTGAACGGCCCGAACCGAATAACCCTCACGCTCGAGATGATACAGCATGATATCACGAATGTCTTTTTCGTCTTCAATGACAAGGATTGTTGATTTGGTCATATCATGCTCCTATACATTCAAATTACAATGTCTTCCGGTAGCCGTATACACAACCAGTTCACAGGCATTCGTCACCTGATCCCCAAACCGCTCCAAATATCCTGAGGTGCGTATCAACGCAACAGCCTCGTTCGAATTCCGCGAATCAGAAAACAATGAATCCACGGTCATCGACACAAGAGTATCATGGAGATCATCAATCTGTGAATCCATACGTGCACATGCTTCAGCAGCATCGATATCCATATCAATCCAGGAAACAATCATTCTTTGCAGCATGACACATCCGGACTCACCCATTCTGCCAAGGAGTTCGAATTGCCGTTCCCATATTGAACTGCGGACATTCATGACCGTTTTGGCAAGATGCACCGCATAATCACCCATCCGTTCAAGATTGTCGGTCATGCGGATAATCGACACAAGTTCACGAAGATCCCGGCCCACCGGCTGACGGGCTGCAAGAAACCGTGCAGCCCGGTCCTGAATTGAAAACTGCATATAATTAACCGTTCTGTCATCTTCCCTAACCCGTTCAGCCAGTTCAATATTGTCACCCCGGAGCGCTTCTACCGCCTTCCCGATGTCTTCCTCAATACGGGAACTCATTTCGAGCAAGTCTTCACGTATTGACTTGAGCTCTTCCGGGAATCCTGCGCATAAATACCCCATATCACAACACTCCTTATTTGTGCGTACCGCCGTCTGTATTCACCGGCCCCCACGACGTAATTCCGGACATATGGTTGTCAGTTCCTTCATATCCGGTCCGGAACGAATCTTCCCGAGAGAAAATTTTCGGTTCTGGGATCCTGAGGATTGTAGTACATGGATTTGGTATCACCATTCTCCACAAGCAGCCCGTTGAGCAGGAAAACAGCGTCATCCGACACACGTCCGGCCTGCTGTAAATTGTTGGTAACAAGAACAACCGTACAGGTGTTCCGTATCGCAAATATTACTTCTTCAATTTTCCCTGATGAAATGGGATCAAGTACTGAAGTCGGTTCATCCATCAACAGAACCTCGGGTTGTATGGACAATGCCCTGGCGATACAAAGGCGCTGTTGTTGGCCGGCAGAAAGCTCAAGCGCATTTTTTGAGAGTTTATCCTTAAGTTCATTCCATAGATTGACCGTACGCAAGTTACTTTCAACCAGTTCATCCGGGTCAAACTGCAGGCCGGTTATATTCGAAGCCCACACAAGGTTCTCCCGTACCGTTCCGGGGAAAGGCAGTGGTTTGTGAAAGACCATCCCGATCCTTTTCCGGATATCTGCTGCGTCATGACCGGAAGCATAGATATTCTCCCCGTAAAGCATAGCAATCCCGTCTACATGAATATCCCGGTCTGCTTCAACAAGGCGGTTAAAAGTCCGTAACAGTGTTGTTTTACCGGATTTTCCCGGCCCGATTATTGCGGTAATCCGTCTCTCATATATCTTTACCGAAAGATCAGATATAATTTTGCAGGATTTGTAATATACACTCAGTGATTTCGTTTCCAGCGCAATCATTTACCCTCCAGATATCCGCTGAGAGTGTATGATGAAAATGTGAGGACAATGTTAAATACGTGTAAGGGAGTCGTTAATTACTGCTTTCAAAATTGTTGAAAAAAAAAGCGATAAAATCTTTCAAATAACAAAATACCGGCCGGATTAGGGATCCGGCCGGAGCAGCGGTCCGGCCAGATCCGTGAGACATGCGCGTTAAGTAATACTGATAAGGACAAATCTACGGAATTTCTGACAGGAATCTACCAACA
>CAZQEF010000234.1:0-3415 GCA_964592325.1 uncultured Treponema sp.
TATCTCAGTGTGGTTGAAGCGCTGACTGCGGCCGGTATTCACCATAATGTGCGGGTAAAGATTGAATGGATTGATGCGGAGAAAATTGCGGACATGGAAGCAGCGGAAGAGATTCTCGGGAATGCTGCCGGCATCATTGTACCCGGCGGTTTTGGAGACCGGGCAACTGAAGGCATGATTCTTTCCGCACGGTTTGCACGGGAGAAAAATGTTCCCTATTTTGGAATTTGCCTCGGCATGCAGATAGCCGTGATCGAGTTTGCGCGGGATGTACTCGGTTTCGAAGACGCGCATTCTACAGAATTCAATGCTGCCACTTCACATCCGGTCATTGATCTTATGCCTGATCAGCAGGGAGTCCAACTGGGCGGAACCCTCCGCCTTGGCGTATGCCGCTGTCTTATAAGCGAAGGAAGCCTCGCGGAAAAGGCATACAAGGTCCATGATATTCAGGAACGTCACCGGCACCGGTATGAATTCAATAATGTATACCGGGACAAGTATGAAGACTCATCCATGCGTCTTTCGGGAAGGAATCCGGAGAGAAATCTGATTGAAATAGTAGAACTCAGGGAACACCGCTGGTTTGTGGGCGTGCAGTTCCATCCTGAATTCGCGAGCCGGCCGAACCGGCCCCATCCTCTTTTCCGCGACTTTATTGGTGCCTCTCTGGAAAACGGTTAACTGGCTTAATCCGGTCCGGGCGAGGATGCTCCGGGCTTCTTATGAGGGGATGCCGTTTCAAGCAAATCGAATGCCGCAATCCGGGCTTCCTGAAGAATTTCGAAGTCCCGGACAGGATCGGCAAGAGTAAATGAAATGTATCCGGACTGCTGAATTCCTGTAATGTCTCCCGGACCGCGCAGCTTGAGGTCTTCCTCGGCAATAATAAAACCGTCTGTTGTTTCATGCATTACCCGGAGACGCGCTTTTCCGCTGTCCGTAAGCTTGTCGGAAAAAATAAGAAAACAGTATGACTGCGCGCTTCCTCTGCCCACCCGGCCGCGCAGCTGGTGAAGGGCGGAAAGACCGAACCGTTCTGCATGTTCGATAACCATGCATGTGGCATTGGGTACATCCACACCAACTTCCACCACACTGGTGGCGACAAGAATCTGTACGCTCCCCGAACGAAAGGCATCCATTATCCGTTTTTGTTCATCTTCCGGAATTCTGGAATGAATGAGCGCGCATTCGTACTCGGGAAAAACGTGGTCAGCGAGATGTGCCGCCATATCGGTTGCCGAAGCAAGTTCGGCTGAATCTGAAGGGTCAATCAGCGGATAGACAAAATACGCCTGTTTCCCCGCTTTCAGTTCCCGTCGTATAAAGTCGTATACTTTCTTTTCGTTTTTTTTTGCAGCCAGATGTGTAATTACCGGTTTGCGTCCGGGCGGCATGGTACGGAGCACGGAAACATCAAGATCCCCGAACACCGAAAGCGCAAGGGTTCTCGGAATGGGGGTGGCGCTCATCATGAGAAGATGCGGAGGGCTTTTTCCGGGATCGCTTTCGCGTCCTTTTTCAATGATTGCAGAGCGTTGGAGCACGCCGAAACGCTGCTGTTCGTCGATAACAACCAGACGGAGATTGTGGTAGTGAACGTTCCGGGAGAAAAGTGCATGCGTTCCTATGACCACGTCAATTCTGCCGGCAGAAAGCTCCTTGAGCAAGGTTGCCCTGCCTCTGGATTTGAGGTTTCCGGTGAGGAATGCAATCCTGATACCGGCCGGTTCAAGAAGCTTTGCCGCATTTTCCGCGTGCTGTCGGGCAAGGAGTTCTGTCGGTGCGAGTATGGCCGTTTGTCCGCCGCGTTCACAGACGGCAAGGGACGCAAGAAACGCGAGGAGTGTTTTTCCCGATCCAACATCGCCCTGGAGAAGGCGGGCCATACCGGTGGGAGAGTCGATATCCCCGTTCAGTTCATGGAGTATCGTGTGCTGATCCGGGGTAAGGTGGAAGGGAAGGCGTTCAATGAGGCGAACCTGGAGTGGTGTCGGGTTCTTCCCTATATTTGCAGATTCGTCTGAGCCAAAAGAGTTCCCGGTTGATTGCGCGTCCATACGGGGAAGACGTCCTCGTCGTTCAAGAGACCGCTGCCCTATGGCATACTCAAAAAGAAAGAGTTCCTCAAAAATGAGCGCCTGACGGGCTTTATGCGCCTGATCCAGTGTTTGCGGTTCATGAATGGCATGTACCACATCCTGTTTTGACGGAATGTTATACTTGTTGCGAATGGTTTCCGGTAGTTCCGAATCTATGCCCCTCCCGTATTCACTGAGGGCGCGTGTCATTATCTTTCTCATTTGCTGCTGGGAGATACCGGCAGTGAGCGAATAAACGGGAAGAACGCGTGCCGGGGATGTCTGTACCGGTTCAATCTCAAATGAGCTGGACTGAAGCGATCCATACGCGTAGCGGAATGATCCGTAAACAGCAACCGGCGTTCCCGGGGGGAACTGTTTTTCAAGGAATGGACGGTTGAAGCATGCCAACTCGGCGACAGTGCCTGCTTCGTCCCTGATCATGATTTTCAATGTCCGCATCCGGCCATACCCGAACCAGTCATGCGCAACAACCATGGCGCGTACATGCAGTTTCGCCCGTGTGTTGTATTCGGAAAGAGCATGGAATACCGTACGGTCTTCCCAGTCGCGCGGCCAGTACGCAAGAACATCACCTACAGTAACGAGACCGAGTGATGCGAGTGGTTTTGCGGTTGCAGGCCCGACTCCACGGATGCTGGAAACCGGTACCATGATCTCCCGTAAAAGCATGTGATACGGCTAGCTCTGAAGAAGCAGTTCAAGATAGCGCATGGCGACAGTCAGTCCAATACGGACTGCCAGGATCGTCAGAAAAGTGGCAATGAGAGAAACGCGATAGCGAAGCGGCCGTGTTCGTCCGAGAAAACGCGTAATGCCCCGTGAGACTGCCGAGATTACCGGATTGAGGAAACGGTCAAGCATTACCCAGAAAGGGCCGTATTGATAACGGCTGACGAGATCGTAAACGAGACGGATGAACAGAAACAGTATGAGAATATTAAGCAGGAATGAAAGAAACGACCATATAACCTGAACCAGGATGAGGATGATGACAAGAAGGGAGATGCGCCCCGTTGTCCCGATTGAGCTGAAAATCATGGTTGCCGCCGAAAGAGTCGCCAGGGCAAGTATGGGCGAAAAATCTGCAACGCCGACACGGGTCCAGGAGAACCTGCGGAACCAGTCAAGGAAGGGATCACAGATTCTGCCCAGAAGCCTTCCGGCCATGCTGTATTCAAGACCGGGAATCCAGGTGAACAGTATCCGCACCAGACATACAAGGGAATAAAGTGAGGCAAGTGAAGCCAGAGTAAAAAAAACAGATTGAATCATTCCATATCCTTATTCGCGCCAGGCTTGCAGCACAC